>NZ_JBSGBK010000021.1:0-112165 GCF_053601215.1 Amycolatopsis sp. NPDC004772 | reverse complement strand
TACCTTTCTTTTCTTTCCCCCCGCCCCTGGGGGGGGGTCTCCCGGGTGTTTTTTTGTTCCCGGGGGTTAGAACCCGCTTTACCACTCACGACAAGCCGCGGCAGGCTCGGGTTCGGGGATTACTGCGGTTGTTGCTGTTGCTGCTTCTTGTCTTCCTCGGCCCACGCGGCTTCCGCCTGCATCTGGATGTCGGTGAGACCGCGGTCGACCTGCACGATGTCCTTGCCCGCCCAGCCCACGAAGTTCTTCGAGCTCTTGGCGTCGGAGAGCGCCTTCAGCATCGGGTAGTAGTCCGGGTGGTTCTTCTTGATCCAGTCGTCGGCGAACTTCATCTTCTGGTAGCTGTCGCCGAACTTCGTCTTCAGCCAGTCCTCGTGCTTCTTGATGGTCGAGATGTCGTGGTCGCTCAGGTGCGACTTCGGCGGCGCCGGCTTGGGCGGGGGCGGCAGGGGCCGCGAGAAGTTCGGCGTGGTCCCGTCACCCGGCGGCCGGGTGCTGGGCGTCGCGCCGCCACCCGGGTTGTCATGGGTGACCGCGGTGCCCGGCGGGGGCAGCGGCCGCGAAAAGTTCGGGGTCGTGCCGTCGCCCGGGGGCCGGGTGCTCGGCGTCGCGCCGCCACCGGGGCGGTCGTGGGTGACCGCGGTGCCCGGCGGCTTCGGCAGCGGCCGGGAGAAGTTCGGCACCCCGCCGCCGTGCGGGGGCAGGTTGCTCAGCTCGTGCCCCGCGCTCGAGGACGAGCCCGGCTTGCCCTTGACCAGCTTCGACAGCCCGGTGAGCCGGGCCAGCGTGCGGCCGGCGTAGGCGACGACCTTGGCGAGCTTGGCCATCATCGCCGCGACCTGGACCGAGACCGTCGCGACGCACTTGGTCACGCCGACCGCGATCGAGGCGCCGAAGGTGGGGATGGCGAGGGCGAGGGCGATCAGCATCGTGGAGATAATGTCGCCGAGGATGGTCGTGATGATGTCGCGCAGCAGCGCGCGGACCGCGCCGATCAGCGCCCCGGTGGTCTCGACCATGTAGCCGGCGACGTCGGCCGCCTTGGCGTTGGCGTCGATCCAGCCCTTCCGGTCGTTGATCGACTTCAGGAAGCTGTCGTAGCCCTTGCCCTGCCACTGGGTGATCGTGGCCGTGAGCGTCTTGTCGAGGTCCTCGCCGGTGTTGCGCAGGCTTTCGCCGATCTTGTGCAGCTCGTTGGCGACCTTCGTGACTTCCGACGGGTTGCCCGCGACCTGGTCGAGCGGCCACTTCAGGAACGAGACGTGCTCGATCAGCCAGCCCAGGCCCGCGGCGATCAGCTTCGCCAGCGGGTCCATGGCGAACGCGACGGTGTCGAGCACGGCGCTGATGACGTTGATGCCCAGCTCCACGCTCACGGCCGCGAGGTCGCCGCCGTGCTCGGTCTGGACCTTGCCGATCGAGTCCCCGACCTGCTTCCAGCTGTCGAAGACGCCGGCGCCCGTGGTCGAGTTCGCGGACGTGATGGGAACGGTCACTTGCCCAGCTCCGTTTCGAAGGTGCTCAAGCCCTGCGCCGTGTTCGCGTCGTGGGTCGCGTACGTCTCGGCGGCCTTCTTCAGGTCGTCCGCGGACTTGCCGATGTCGCCCACGAGCTTGGTGATCTCGCCGGTGATGACGGCCATCGTGACCCGCGAGGGCACGGCGAGCACCTGCGCGAGCAGGATGCCGAACGCGGCGTTGTCGAACCCGTTAGCCGCCTGCATCCGGTTCGCGGCGTCCTGCACCGCCGGTTGCGTGGTGCCCGACAGGAACTGGCTGAACTTCTGCAACTCGGCCGGGTCGACCGAGAACCCTGCTCCGGAAACCACCGGTTCTCCTCCGTGCTACCAGGGATTGCTTTCGCCGTCGTCCTCGTCCGGCTCGGGCCGGGGACGACGGCGCTGCTGACCACGCTGCGGCTGCGGTGGGCCCGCCTGTGGTGGCCCCGCCTGGGGCGGCCCCGGCGGCGGTGGCCGGTGCGCCGGAGGCTCCTCGGCCGGCTGCTGCGGGCCCTCTTCCGGCTGCGGCAAAAACTCGTCGAGGAGCTCGCGGGCCGCCGAGTTCTCGCCGACCATGCCGCTGAACGCGTCGGCGACCTCGGCCGAGACCTTCTGCTGCGCCCGGCCGATCAGCTGCAGCACCAGGCCGGACAGGGCTTGCGGGGGACGCTCGTACGCGCGCGGGCCGAACCGGAGGTCCTGCAGGACGCCGCTCGGGCCGACGGTCACCGAGACCGACCCGTCCGGCGATTGCACGCTGGCGACGGCGGATCGGAGCTTTTCCTGGGCTTCCGCGGCTTTGGCCTGGATTTCCGCGAGTTCGGCGCCGAACGCGGCGAGCGCATCGCCGTCGGGCACTGACTGGGTCAATTTGTCCTCGTCGCGAGAGAGGTCGTGAACGGGAGAAGTCAATCAGCGCTGCCTGAACTCCGGATGACACGGACCGAGCCGCCGGTTGAACGTGCGGTCCTGTCCCGACTGGACAGCGATAACTATACCGGTATAGTTATCGTCATGGTCGAGATCAAAACCGAGTCCGAGCTGGCGATGATGCGCGAGGCCGGGCGGGTCGTGGCGAACACCCTGCACGCGGTCAAGGAGGCGGCCGCGATCGGCGTCTCCCTGCGCGAGCTGGACGACGTCGCCGCCCACGTCATCAGCGAGGCGGGCGCGAAACCGTCGTTCCTGCACTACCAGCCGCGATCCGCGCCGACGCCCTACCCGAACGTCCTCTGCGCCAGCGTCAACGACGTCGTCGTGCACGGGATCCCCACCGCGTACCGGCTCCAGGACGGCGACTTGGTCAGCATCGACTGCGGCGCGATCCTCGACGGCTGGAACGGCGACGCGGCGATCAGCTTCGTCGTCGGCACCGCCGATCCCGCCGACCTCGCCCTCATCGAGGCCACCGAGCGGGCTCTGCAGGCCGGGATCGCCGCCGCTCAGCCGGGCGCGAAGCTCGGGGACATCTCGTACGCGATCGGCGCCGCCGGGCGCGCGCACGGCCACGGCATGCTCGACGACCACGGCGGGCACGGCATCGGCCGCGCGATGCACGAGGACCCGCACCTGCCGAACGAAGGCCGCGCGGGGCGCGGAATGCGGCTCAAGCCGGGGCTCGCGCTGGCGATCGAGCCGATGCTCACCCGCGGCGGCGACGACTACCGCTACGCCGAGGACGGCTGGTCGATCCTCACCGCCGACGGTAGCCGCGCCGCGCACGTCGAGCACACCATCGCCATCACCGAAGACGGCCCGCGCGTGCTCACCGTGCGGTAGACAAGGGGGATGGAGAACATCGTCATCCGGTCGGGTGATTCTGGGGATGTTGACACGCTGCTGCGCTTCTTCGACGAGGCCGTCGAATGGCTGGTCGCCCGCGGCAGCTCGAAGCAGTGGGGGACCGAGCCGTGGAGCCGCGTCCCGAAGCGCGTCGAGCGGGTCCAGGGCATGGCCGCGGACCCGGGTCTGCGCATCGCGGTGGTCGACGGCGAGCCGGCCGGCGCGCTGATCGTTTCGGAGGACCACGACCCGCACGTGCCCGCGGTCGACGAGCGCGAGCTGTACATCCGGCTGCTGATCACCTCGCGGCGGTTCACCGGCCGGCGCGTCGGCGGCCGCCTCGTCGAGTACGCGCTCGACGAGGCTCGCCGCCGCGGTATCGACCTGGTCCGCGTCGACTGCTGGGCCGGCGGTGACGGCGACCTGCAGCGGTACTACGAGGGCCAGGGGTTCAAGCCGACCGTCCGGTTCGCCGTCGACGAGTGGGTCGGCCAGGTGCTGGAGCAGCGCGTGGGTTAGCGGACCCGGAACCGGGCGGTCATCCCGTGCAGGGCGAGCGGGCGGCCGTCGGGGCCCGGTTCGAAGCTGATCAGCGTGTAGGTGCCCGGCCGCAGCGCCACCAGGGACATCACGTCGGAGCCGTTGTCCTGGCCGATGGTGACGACCTGGTCGTGGGTCAGCTTCCCGCCGAGCAGGTCCTCGGCGGTGGCGCCTTCGGGGAGCCGGAACAGGATCGCCTCGTGCCGCTGCGCGCCGGTCTGGTGGAAGCGCAGCACCACCTTGCCGTGCGGCGCGCGCACGCTGGTGGCGGCGGGCCGGTAGAAGTAGTCGCCGACCTCGACGTCGAGCGGGACCGCGTCCGCCGGCACGGGTGGTGCCAGCGGTTCGAGCTTGTTCACCTTCAGGTAGCCGTCGGTGTCCGGCCACCAGTACCAGCGTTCGTGGACGAGCTTGTGGCCGTAGGCGAGGTAGGTGCCTTCGGTGCTGAAGCTGCCGTCCGGGTAGGCGACGACGTCGAGGGTGCGCATCCGGTCGATGCGCAGGCCGCCGAGCACCCTCGGCACGCTCGCGTAGCTGTCCTGGTGCATGAACGTGGTGATGAAGTGGACCGTGAACAGGGTGGCCGCCGGGTTGGCGGCGAGGTCGTCCGGCCTGGCGGGGTCACCGGCGTTGACGCAGGCGACGAAGTTGCCGATGCCGGCGCGGACCCGCCGGGCCGTGGCCGGGTCCGCCGGGCGGCCCGGCCCGGACGGTGCTGCGGCCGTCGCGGGGTCGACGGTCCAGGCGCCCGGTGCCGGGGAGGTGCAGGTCGGCTGGGTCGTCGTCGTGGCGGCGGCCGGCGCCACCGCCACGGTGGAGATCCCCAGTGCCGTGGCCGCGAAAATGTGGGACAAGCGCATGTCCGTGCTCCTTTGCGGTTCGGATGTCGCCAGGCTAGGAACGGCGGACCGGTCGTCGCCTCGGGAATCCCACTGAAATTTCCCCGGGGAGTGGCGCCGTCCCGCTTCAGGGGCGACACTGTTGACGCGGTGCCAACAGACGAAGGAGTCGGCATGGAACTCGCGGGCAAGGTCGTGGTGATCACCGGCGGCGGGCAGGGGATCGGCGCGGCGACCGCGTCGGCGCTGGCCCGGCTGGGCGCGAAGGTGGTGATCGGCGACCTGGACCAGGTCCGGGCCGAGAAGACCGCCGGCGAGCTGGACGCCGACGCGCTGCCGCTGGACGTCACCGACCTCGCCGGGTTCACCGCGTTCCTCGACGAGGTCGAACGCCGGCACGGCCGCATCGACGTGCTGATCAACAACGCCGGCATCATGCCGCTCGGCGACCTCGAGACGGAGAGCGACGCGACGACCCGGCGTCAGCTGGAGATCAACCTGCACGCCGTCATTCACGGCACGCGCGAGGCGGTGCGGCGGATGCGGCCGCGGCGGTCCGGGCACATCGTCAACATCGCGTCGTTCGCGGGTAAGGCCGGCTTCCCCGGCGCGGCGACCTACTGCGCCACCAAGCACGCCGTCGTCGGGCTGTCCGAGGCGGTGCACCTGGAGCTGCACGGCAGCGGTGTCCACGTCTCGTGCGTGATGCCGGGCATCGTGCGGACGGAGCTGGCGAGCGGCCTCGCCGAGGCGAAGTTCTTCAAGTCCGTGCGGCCGGAAGATGTGGCGGACGCCATCGTATCCGCGCTGCGCAAACCTCGTTTCGACGTTTTCGTGCCCCGCTCGCTGGGCACTATGGGCAAGCTCACGCGGCTGCTGCCGCGGCGGGCGGGCGAAGCGTTCTCGCGGGCGTTGAAGGCGGACCGGCTTTTGGCTTCAGCAGCCCATTCCCCGGCCCGCGCGGCGTACGAAGCCCGGGCCGCGGAGAGCGGGCCCGGGGTAACTCGGACGGACTAGCGACCGTCCGAATTGGACGTGCTTGCCGGGTGCTTGCGGGTGTACCGATGTTGAGTCCGCCCGCCCGGCCCGGCAAGATTGCCCCCGGATCGGTTTCGGGAGGCACGAGGAAATGATTTCACCACCCGCACGGCTGGCCGCCGCGGCGTCGAACGTGGTCGGCAAGGTGCTGCACGGCGGCGTCGCCGACCTGCGCCCGATGCCGCGGGTGCTGATCGACCAGGGACCCAACCGCTCGCTGTACCGGATGACCCACAGCGGCGGCTCGGTGTCCGGGCCGCCGATCCTCCTGGTGCCCCCGCTGGCGGCCCCGGCGATCTGCTTCGACCTGCGCCGCGGCTGCAGCCTCATCGAGCACCTGATCGACGGCGGCCGCAACACCTACCTCGTCGACTACGGCATGGTGGCGTTCTCGGACCGCCGCCTGGGCATCGAGCACTGGATCGACGAGGTCCTGCCGCGCGCGATCCGCCGCGTGAGCGCGGACGCCGGCGGCCAGGACGTGCACCTGGTGTCGTGGTCGCTGGGCGGCATCTTCTCGCTGCTGGTGAACGCCGACCAGCCGGACCTCCCGATCGCCTCGATCACGGCGATCGGCTCCCCGGTCGACTTCACGGCCATCCCGATCGTGGCCCCGTTCCGCCCCCTGGTCGACCTGACCGGCGGCCACCTGCTGACGCCCATCTACCGCGTCTTCGGCGGCGCACCGTCCTATTTGGTCAGCCGCGTGTTCCGCGCGACGGGCATCAGCAAGGAAATCACCAAGCCCCTGGCCATCCTGTCCCACCTCGACGACCGCGACTACCTGGCCCAGATCGAGGCGGTCGACCACTTCATGAGCAACATGTACGCGTACCCGGGCCGCACGTTCGGCCAGCTGTACCACCGCCTGTTCCGCACGAACGACCTGGCGGAGGGCAAGGTGGACCTGAACGGCCGGATCATTTCGCTGTCCTCGGTCCGCGTGCCGACCATGGTGGTGGCGGGCGAGAACGACACAATCGCCCCGAGGCCGTCGGTGGAGCGCGTGGTGGAGCTGCTGGACAAGGCCCCCGAAGTCCGCTTCAAGACAGCGCCGGGCGGGCATCTGGGTGTCTTGACGGGCCGGAAGGCCCGGGGAACGACGTGGCGGTATCTGGACGAGTTCCTGGACGACCAGATCGCTTGAGATGGTGAAAGGGCCGCCCCGATTGCCGGGGCGGCCCTTCCGCCTACTTCAGCTCGGCGCTCGTCTTCCCGAGGATCCGGCGAGCCACGATCAACTGCTGAATCTGCTGCGTCCCCTCAAAAATGTCCAGGATCTTCGCGTCCCGAGCCCACTTCTCGAGCAGCGACTCTTCGCTGTACGCCCCGGTCAGCTCGACGCACTTCAGCGCGATCTCCACCACTGACCGCCCCGCCTTGGCCTTGGCCATCGAGGCCTGGAGCGAGTTCGGCTGGCGGTTGTCCGCCATCCACGCCGATTCCAGGGTCAGGAGGTAGGCCGACTCGTAGTCCGCCTCCAGGCGGAGGAACTCCGCCGCGGCCGCGTGCTGGCTGTTCGCCGGGCGGTCGTAGTCGATGGTGATTCCGGCGGACGTGAGGATCTTGCGCGTCTCGTCGAGGGCCGCGCGGGCGACGCCGATCGCCATCGCCGCCACCAGGGGGCGGGTGTTGTCGAACGTCTGCATGACGCCCGCGAAACCCTTGGCCGTGTCGATCTCCGGCGTGCCCAGCAGGTTCTCGCGCGGCACGCGGCAGTTCTCGAAGCGCAGCACCGCCGTGTCCGAAGCGCGGATGCCGAGCTTGTGCTCGGTGCGCACCACCTCGAAGCCCGGTGTGCCCTTCTCCACCACGAACGACTTGATCGCCGCGCGGCCCTTGCTCTTGTCCAGCGTCGCCCAGACGACCACCGCGTCCGCGCGCTCGCCTGAGGTCACGAAGATCTTCTCGCCGTTGATCACGTAGTGGTCGCCGTCGAGGCGGGCCGTCGTGCTGACCGCCGCCGAGTCCGAACCGAAGGCCGGCTCGGTGATCGCCATCGCCGCCCACATGCCGGAGAAGCGCTCGAGCTGCTCGTCCGTGGCCACCGAGCCGATCGCCGCGTTGCCGAGGCCCTGACGCGGCATCGACAGCAGCAGGCCGACGTCGCCCCAGCACATCTCGATCGTGCCGAGCACCACGTTCAGGTTGGCGCCGTTGCGGTTTCCCTTGGCCGCATCGTCCTTGCCGGACCGCCGCACGCCCGCCGCGCCCGCGCCGCCCTCGCCGGAGGAGTTCAAGCCGTCCAGCAGCGCCGCGAACATGTCCAGCTCGCTCGGGTACGTGTGTTCCGCGCGGTCGTACTTGCGCGAGATCGGCCGGAACACCTCGGCCGCGGCCTGGTACGCCTGGTTGATCAGCGCGCCGGCCTTCTTGGGGACTTCCAGGTTGATCATGGTCCAAAGCCTTTCCGAAGCCTAGAGAAGGACGGCGCCTTCCATGACGCCGATGGCCCGCAGGTCCCGGTACCAGCGCTCGACCGGGTGCTCCTTGACGAAGCCGTGCCCGCCGAGCAGCTGCACGCCCGCGTTGCCGATCTGCATGCCCTTGTCCACGGCCAGCTTCCGCGCCAGCGCGACCTCACGGGCGTAGGACTTGCCCTGCTCGGCCCGCGCCGCCGCGCGCAGCGTCACCAGGCGCAGGCCTTCCAGCTCGATCGCGATGTCGGCGACGGAGAACGCCACCGCCTGCCGGTGGCTGATCGGTTCGCCGAACGCGGTCCGCTCGTTGACGTAGGGGACGACGTAGTCGAGAACGGCCTTCGCGGTGCCGGCGGCCAGCGCCGCCCAGCCCAGCCGCGACAGCCGGACGACCTCGGCGAAGACGTCCGCCTTGCCGCCGCCGAGCAGCGCGCCCGCCGGCAGGTGCACGCCTTCGAGGTGCAGCTTGCCGGTCGCGGCGCCGCGCAGGCCCATCGCCGGCTCGGCCTCGATGGACACCCCGGCGTTCGACGACTCGACGAGGAACAGCGCCGGGCCGCGGCCTTCGAGGTCGGCCGACACGACGAACAGTTCCGCCTGCGTCGCCCGCGGGACCAGCGACTTGACGCCGTCGAGCTGGTAGCCCTTCGGGGTGCGGCGCGCCTTCGTGGCGGGCTTGAAGGGGTCGTAGAGCGCTTTCTGCTCCTGCAGGGCCAGCGCCGCGGCTGGGACGTGCTCGCCGGTGAACGCGGGCAGGTAGTCGGCCTGTTGCTGCTCGTCGCCCCAGCTGACCAGCGCGGTGCTCACCGCGGACGGCGCCAGCACGGCCACGGCCAGGCCGAGGTCGCCGTGGGCCAGCGCTTCCGCGACGAGCGCGTTGGTCACCACCGAGCGTTCGGTGCCGATGCCGCCGAGTTCTTCGGGGATGCCGACCAGGCTGATGCCCAGCTCGGCGGCCCGGCTCAGCAGGCCTTCGGGGGCCTCGAGCTTGGCGTCGGCGTCCGCGGCGGCCGGCCGCAGCTGCTCGGCGGCGAACTCGGTCACCGTTTCGACGATGAGCTGCTGGTCCTCGGTCGGCGTGAGGTCGAACAGCCCGGTGTCGGCGGCCGGCGTGAGCCGGGCGGGCTTGCCCAGCTTCTGCACCGACTTGAACGACCGGGTCGCCGCGCCGGCGACGCGGAAGCCGTTGCGTGTCCCCGCGGTGACCAGGCCTTCGAGCGGCTTGCGCAGCCCGGCCCGATCGACGACCTTGCTCCCGGCCAGCCGGGTCAGCGCGGACAGGCCCCAGCCCATCGCGTCCCGTTTCCTTGGCGCAGCCATGTGGCCCTCCATCCCGTTACCTACTCGCGAGTAGGTTAACCCGCGGGACGGGATAGCGCCAGTGCGGGTTCAGGCGCGCGTCAGCCGGGCCGAGGTCTCCCACAGCTCGCGGGCGCCGTCGGCCGGGCGTCGCCGTTCGAGCCGGGGCCGTCCGCCCGACCGGCCGCCCGGGCCGATGTAGGCGTTGCCGGGGACGTCTCCGGTCGCGGCGAACAGGATGGGCCGGGCGCCGTACTCGGCCTTCTTCTGCGCGATCAGCGGGTAAAGCGCTTTCAGCAGGACGGCCTGGACACCGCCGAAGTGCCGGTCGATCCCGGTCCGCGCGACGCCGGGATGGGCGGCGACGGCCCGGACCGCGCTGCCGGATTCGGCCAGCTGCCGCTGGAGTTCCTGGGTGAACAGCAGGTTCGCGAGCTTCGACTGGGCATACGCGCCCAGCGGCGAATACCGGCGGCGCTCCCAGTTCAGATCGTCGAGCCGCAGCCGCCCGCGCCGGGACAGGTTCGAGGAGACCGTGACGACCCGGCCGGTGAGGTGCGGCCGGAGCAGGTGCGTCAACAGGAACGGGCCGAAGTGGTTGACGGCCATGTGCGTCTCGAAGCCGTCGGCCGTCTTCGCGTACGGCACGGCCATCACACCCGCGTTGTTGATCAGGACGTCCAGCTCGCCCCGCCAGCCGGCGGCGAACTCGCGCACCGAGGCGAGGTCGGCGAGGTCGAGCCGCCGGACTTCGGTGGCGCCCGGCGGGGGCGTGACGCGGGCGGGGTCACGGACGGCCAGGACGACGCGGGCCCCGGAGGCGGCGAGCTCGCGGGCGACGAGGGCGCCGAGGCCGCTGCCGGCCCCGGTGACGAGGTAGGTGGTCATGCGCCCAGCGTCGCCGCGGCGGCCGGGGTGCGGCAGAGCGCGCCGATCGGGGGATCGGCGATCCCTGGCACCGGCCGGGCGGACGCCGATAATCGACGACGTGGACCGCACCGCGCTCGCCGACTTCCTCCGCCGCCGCCGGGAAGCCCTGCGCCCGGACGACGTCGGGCTGCCGCCGGGGCAGCGCCGCCGCACGGCCGGGCTGCGCCGCGAGGAGGTCGCGACGCTTTCGGGCATGTCGGCCGACTACTACACGCGGCTCGAGCAGGAGCGCGGGCCGCGGCCGTCGGAGCAGATGCTCGCGGCGATCGCCCGCGGGCTGCGGCTCACCCTGGACGAGCGCGACCACCTGTTCCGGCTGGCCGGGCACACCGCGCCGGCCCGCCACTCGCGCACGGACCACGTCAGCCCGCCGCTGATGCGCGTGCTGGACCGGCTGCACGACACGCCGGCGCAGGTGATGTCGAACCTCGGCGAGACGCTCGTGCAGAACCGGCCGGCCGAGGCCCTGCTCGGCGACGAAACCCGGCACCGCGGTCCGGCGCGCAGCGCGGTCTACCGGTGGTTCACCGACCCCGCCGAGCAGCGGATCTACCCGGAGCCCGCGCGCCCCGGCCACGCCCGGTTCCTGGTGGCGAGCCTGCGCGCCACCAGCGCGACCGACCGCCGGGCCACCGAGCTGGCCCGGCTGCTCACGGCGAAGAGCGCGGAGTTCGCGCAGCTGTGGGAAGCACACGAGGTCGCGGTGCCGTCCGAGCGGCGCAAGACGATCGTGCACCCGAACCTCGGCGAGATCGCGCTCGACTGTCAGCTGCTCTTCACCGACGACCTCGCGCAGGTCCTGCTGGTGTTCACCGCCACGCCCGGCAGCGAGGACGCGGAGAAGCTGCAGCTGCTTTCGGTCGTCGGCCCGCAGTTGCTATGAGTGCTCGGCGTGCACCTTCCGCCGCCACTCGCCGAACCGGAGCCGCTCGAAGGTGATGAGGCCGAGCACCGCGACGGCCGCGACCAGCAGCAGCGCGGCGGCGGGCACGTGTTCCAGCACCGGCGTCGCCGCGACCAGCAGCACCCCGAGGACCAGCCGCTGGACGTTCCAGCTGCCGAGGTTGCGCTTGCGCAGGGCGCTCAACGCGACCAGGTAGAGCGCGAGGCCGCCGGTCAGCGTCCAGATCGGCACGCCGTGCAGCGCTTCGCCGGGCGTGTGGTGCTCGGTGTCGGCGATGTAGAGGAACGCCTTCTTCAGCCCGAGGGCGACCAGCACGATGCCGGCGATGAGCGGCAGGTGCAGGAACGTGTAGGAGTCGGTGGCGAGCTTCGTGCGCTCGGTCCCGGTCGCCTGGGTGAGCCGGTGCTCGGAGACGCGCGCGACGACGTCGAAGTAGCTCCACCACATCCCGGCGGCCAGCCCCAGCCCGCACACGGCGGCCCCGGCGATCAGCCACGACATCGGCAGCGCCCCGATCCCGATCCCGATGGCGACGATCGACTCACCGAGCGCGATGATCACGATGAGCCCGAACCGCTCGGCGAAGTGCGCGGGCGAGTTCAGCCGCCAGCCCTCGGGCCCGGCGAGGTAGACGTTGAGGTAGTCGACGAGCAGCGCGACGACCCACAGCCCCAGCTGCCACGGCCCGCTCAAGAACGCGGCCACGCCGAGCAGGACGACGCTGGGCAGCAGCCCGACGAACATCTTGAGCAGTACCCGCCGCAGCCCCGGATCGTGCTTCGCGGCACCCAGGTAGGCAACGAGGTGCAGCAGCCGCACGAGCGCGTAGCAGACGACGAACAAGGCGGGGGCGTACAAGCCACCGGGGTGGTCGACGAAGGCTTCGGGGATGGTCAGCGACACCAGGAACATCACCGTCATCGCGCCGAACATGGCCAGCCGGGCGATCCCGTGGTCGACGTGGATGGTGTTCCCGAGCCACGCATAGCTGCACCAGCACCACCACAGCACCGCGAGCATCGCCACCCCCTGCACCACACCGGTGGGGCTCAGGTGGTCGGCCATCAGCTGGGTCGTCTGGGTGATGGCGTAGACGAAGACCAGGTCGAAGAAGAGCTCGATGGTCGAGACGCGGTGGTCCTCATCCGCGCTCACCAGGTGCAGGCGTCTCGTGGGCACGCCGAATTATGGACGAAACAAGGTCAAGAAGGTCCGGTTTCCGCGTAACGCCCTGCGCGAACATGGCCGAGCGTGCATGGGTCTGGGACAATGAGCAGCGGACGTGGGGAGGTGGGTCGTGCATTCCTATGCGGCCGCGCACCACAAGACGATCATGGCCGTCGACATCGCCGGCTACAACGACCCCCAGCGGACGACCGCGCACCGGCTGGTCGTCCACGAGGGGTTCTGGAAGATCATGCGCACGGCCTTCGCGGAGGCCGGGATCCCGTGGGACACCCTCTTCCGGGAGAACACCGGCGACGGCGTGATGATCCACCTGCCCACCGAGGTGGCGAAGGCGGACCTGGTGGCCGGGCTGCCCGACCGGATGCTGGCCGAGTTGCGCCGGTACAACGAGGTGCACGCCGCCGAGGCGAACGTCCGGCTGCGGGTCGCGCTGCACGCGGGCGAGGTCTACCAGGGCAGTCACGGAACGATCAGTGACGCGAACAGCTTCGCGTTCCGGCTGCTGGACGCGACCGAGGTCAAGGTCGCGTTGAAGGAGTCGAAAGCGGTGCTGGCGCTGGTCGTGTCGAACCCGTTCTACCAGGACGTCGTGCGCGCGGACCCGGCGGCGGACGCGCTCTCGTACCGCCGGATCCCCATCGAGAACAAGGAAACGAAGACCGAGGCGTGGCTGCGGCTGCTCGGCGCGGTCACCAACGGCTTCCCGGTGGCGGCGCCCGCTGCCCCGGACTTTCCGGCGCTCGTGGCCGCACTGCTGGCGATCTCCTGCGTGCGCAAGACGGAAAGCCGGCAGCTGCTGCTGGAGCTGTTCCCCCGCCGGGAAATCGCCGACCTCGTTCCCCACCACGCCGAAGACCGCCTGCACGTGATCGCCCTGGCGCGCACCTGCCTGCGCTTCGACGGGGGCCTGCAGGACCTGTTGGACGCGGTCCGGACCATCGAGCCGGGATCGCCGCAGGTGACGGCGCTGGCCGCGATCGTCGGCCGGTGGCCCGAGCGGCCGGCGTGGTGACCGGCCGGCCGGGCTTTCGGCGGGTCGCGTGTCAGCTTTTTGCCCTTTTGTGATTACGCCGAACAGGTAAACTCACGATCTTCGGTGCGCTTCTCGGGGTGGAGGTGAGGGTGAAGCAGGGGCATCCCGGCCTGGGTATCGCGGTTCGCAAGGCAGTCGTGGACGTGCTCGTGGTGGCCGGCTTCGCCGACGACAAATCGATTCGCACCCTCATGGTGAGCGAACTGCGGGAGGCGCTCGATCACCCGTTCACCTTTTCGGACCAGCTGACCGGCCGTGACCAATTGATCGAAATAGTTTCCGCGTGCTGCCGGCTCGCGGAAGGGCTGAACGCGCTGGCGGACGTGATCGATTTCCTCCGGCCCGGCAGCAAGGAGTGCGCGGAGGTGCGCACCCTTGTGACGTCGGTCCGGATGCACGAAGTGGTCCCGGAGGCCGAACAAGAGAAACTGCGCGAACGGTTGGCGGGTTTCGCACCGCCGGGGCTCGGCATGGCCGTCCGCCGGGCCGCCCGCTACGTCTCCCCGCCGCCTCGTTTCGAGGACGCGTCCGCGGCGTTTTCCGGGCTCGCCGATTTCAACGCCGGTCCCGGCGAGCTGCCGCCGCTGCTGATCTTCGTCGAACTGATCGCCGCCGAATGCGACGACGACCTCGCGGCGGAATTGCGCGGCTGGTCCGACGGGCAGGTGCGGCGGCTTCGCCTCGGTGACGCCTTGGGCCAGCTGCGCGCGGAACTGGCGGCCGCGCGCCCGGCTCCGGGCACGCTCCACCTCTTGATCGTCGTGCGCCCGGACCCGATCGAGGAGGACCGGTACGAGCTTTCCTGCTGGAGGCAGGAGGATCCGGACGCCTGGTCGCTGTCGAGGGGCGAGGCCGCGCTGGTCCGCGAAAACGAGCTGGAGCGCTGCGTCGACGTGCTGATCGCGGAGACCGAACAAGCCTGGTCGGAGGTGGTGTCCGACGTCGTGGTCGAGTTCGTCCTGCCGCGTGCGCTCCTCAACCTGCCGGTGCATTCGTGGACCACCGAGCGTGCTTCCGGCGCGCCGAAACCGTTGTATCTCAGCTACCGAACGGTGGTGCGGTCACTGGAACGGATGAGTGCTCCGCGCTGGCACCGCGTCTGGCGGCAACGGTGGGAGTCGTGGGTCGGTGATCCTTCGTTCGAACGGGTGTATTTCTGCCGGGCCGGGGACCGTCGCGATCCACTTCGGCTCGAAGCGATATTGAGCAACGAGCAATGGGCGATGACGGTGCTGACCGAATCGCCGCCGGTCAGCGCGATCTCCGGGCAGGACGAGCTTTTGCCGGCGTTGCGGACCGGCGTCCCGGTCATCGTCTGGCACCCCAGCGCCCCTTCGGAAGTCGTTCGCGAAGTGGTAGCCTGGTTAGCCGAAAGCAGGGGTGGATTGGGGGATTTGCCCGCACTGGTAAGGGAGTCTCGGCTGGACGCGCTTCGGAATCCGCCGTCGTCGGGCGATGGCGGAGCACTCACGGACCTGGTGGTGCTATGGGACGACCCGAATCGATTGCTTCCCATTGGCGAAACCGGGATCGTGGGGCGCCCCGAAGGAGGTGCCGACCAACGTGACCGAGCTTCCTGAAAACCGGCCCGGCGGGCCACCGCACCCGGACAGCCCACCCGATTGGTGGATTTACCGCGGGACCGGACGGCCGCTGCACGACGTCCGCCTGGCGGACCGGTTGCCGGCTCCGCCGCCGTGGCGCACGTTCCGGGGAGCCGAGCTCCCCGAGCGGGACGTCTTCCCGCCGGACGACGGCGAGATCGAGCGCAAACTGGGCACCGAGCTCAGTTACTCCGCCCGCGATGTCGATCCGCACGAAGCGGAAATGGTCAACGCGGCGCTGTACTTGCGGCGGCCGTTGCTGGTGACGGGCCGGCCGGGAAGCGGCAAGTCGTCCCTGGCGTACCGGATTTCGCGGGAACTGGGCCTGGGGCGCGTTCTCCGCTGGGCCATCACTTCGCAGACGACGCTCAGATCGGGGCTGTACGACTACGACGCGATCGGCCGTGTACAGGCCGCCGCGGCCTGGAAGGAACTCGCCGGCACGGGAGCGCAAGGGGAACTTCCGATCGGCGAGTTCGTCCGATTGGGTGAGCTGGGCACGGCTTTCCTGCCGCGCCGGCTGCCGCGTGTGCTCCTGGTCGACGAGCTGGACAAGTCGGAGTCGGACCTGCCGCACGACCTGCTGGGGCTGTTCGAAGACGGCGAGTTCGTGATTTCCGAGCTGGCCCGGGACGCACGCCGCTCGACGTCGGCGGAGGTGTTCACCGCGGATCCCGGCTACCCGGCGGAGATCCGGCACGGCCGCGTCCGGTGTGCGGCGTTCCCGATCGTGGTGATCACCAGCAACGGTGAGAGGGAGTTCCCGCCCGCGTTCCTCCGGCGGTGCCTGCGACTGGAGACGCGCGAGCCGGACGCCGGCCAGCTCGCGGCCATGGTCGCGGCGCACGCCCTGGACCCGGAGGGCGGCCGCGCCGGCTTGATCGAGGACTTCATCGCCCGCAGCGCGGCGGTCGGCGGGTTGCCCGCGGACAAGCTGCTCGACGCGGTCTTCCTGGCCACCTCCGGTGCGTACCGGCCGGAGGACGGCGCGTGGCCCCGGCTCGTCGATTCCCTCTGGCGGCAGCTCAGCCAGCAGGTGCCGTGAGATGCCGGAGCGGCCGGACCCCACTGCGGGCGACCACGACCTGACGTGGACCGAACTCGGCGACGGCCTCTGGCTCATGGCCGCCATCGAGACGCCCGCGGTCCCGGCTCCGCCGCCGGCGAGCCCTCCGGAACGGCCGGCCGCGCCGCCTCCCGAGCGGCCGCGTGAACATCCCCGGCCGCACACGGAGAGCGGCAGGGAACCCGATCGTGAGCCGCCGCTTGTCGACCGGCCATCGTTCGCCGAGCAGCTCGTGGGAAACGGCGTTCCGCTCGCACCGAGAGCCGGCGAGCCGTCTCCCGACGTGGACCTCACCAGCGCACCGACGGCCCCGGTGCTGCCCGGCGCGGCGGAGTTCGTCCGCGCCCTCCGCCCGTTCAAGCGAAAAGTTTTCTCGAACCGGGCGGACGACGTCGAGCTCGACGAAGACCGCACCGCGGAAGAAGCGGCACAGACCGGAATGTGGCTGCCGGTCACCAAGCGGCGGCGCGGTCGCTGGCTCGACCTGACGCTCGTCGTCGATTCGTCCCCGTCGATGGCGCTGTGGACGCCGACCGTGAACGCGTTCGCCCGGCTGCTGGAACGGCTGGGAGCGTTCCGGTCCGTGCGGGTCCGGCTGCTGGAAACCGGCAAGACCGGCGCGGCCGAAGGGGGCGAGGTTCTCGGCCCGACGTTGCGCGGAGGCACGGCCGACGCCCCGGCGCGCGGGGCGGGCGAGGTCATCGGCTCGGCGGACCGGAGTCTGTTGCTGCTGCTGACCGACGGCGTCAGCGACGCCTGGCACCGCGACCTGGTTTCGCCGCTGCTCGCCCGCTGGGCCCGCGCCATGCCGGTCGCGATCGTGCACCTGCTGCCCCAGCGCCTCTGGCCCCGCGGCGGGATGGAGATCCACCAGGCGGTACTCACCCCACCCGGCCCGTTGCGGCCCAACGCCAGTTACGACGTCCGGTCCGCCGACGTCCTCCTGGATGCCGCCGAGGCAGCCGAGCTCACCACCGGCGCGGTCCCGGTGCCGGTGCTGGAGCTGCAGGACCGGTGGCTCGGCTGGTGGGCGTCGATGATCACCGGTGTGGGTGGTGCCGCCCGCAAAGCCGCGGTGGTGCTGGCCCGCGACCAACCACGTCCGGGTGAGCAGAGCGCGGGCCCGGAGTCGGAACGGTCAGCACGGGAGAAGGTGAAGCATTTCCACAGTTCGGCGTCCCCCTCGGCCTTCCGCCTGGCAACGCTGCTGGCGGCGGTACCGGTGGACGTCGGCGTCGCTCGCATCCTGCAGGCGGAACTGGTGCCGGGTTCCGGCCCTGGTCACCTTGCGGAGGTCTTCACCAGCGGGCTGTTGAAGCGATCCCTGGACGGAACGCCGTGGGACCGCGCGAACTGGGAGTTCGCCGACCACGTCCGCCAGCTCCTGCTGAGAGGTGCGCGCCGTTCGGACACGGCCCACGCCGTGATCAGCGCTTCGAGGCGCTTCGGGGACCGAAATCCGGTGCTGGCCCGTCTCCAGGCCGCACTGGCGGCACCCGACGCGACGCCCGATCCGGTGTTACCAGCGGCAACTCCAGCGGAGATCGCCCTCGAACGTGACCTAATGCGTGCGCTATCCGGCCCATATCTATCACGGGCGGACCGGCTGGAGAGTAGAATCGCCGGCATCGGGCAACCCGGTGATCGACCGACGACCATCCCACCCACTAGCATTCCGGCGGTGAGTGACACGATGTCGCAGGAACTCAAGCCGACGGGTTCCTCGAGCGAACCTGCAACCGTCGTCCATCCGGACACCAGGAATGTCGATATTCCTGCCGCGGTGAGCGAAGTGTCGCCGGTCGTGCGGACGAAGATCGTCCGGGAGATCGCCGATGTGACCAGCCGAAGCGAGCGTCGTTCCGGTGACGAGGCGCCCCCCGTTTGGGGTGCTGTTCCGCCCAAGAACCCGAATTTCACCGGAAGGCGTGAACTCCTCGATCAATTGAGCGAACGGCTCGGAGCCGGAACGACAGCCGTCCTGCCAGCGGCATTGCACGGAATGGGTGGTATCGGCAAGACGCAGATGGCGGTGGAATATATCTACCGGCATCTGAAGGACTACGACATCGTCTGGTGGATTCAAGCCACCCAGGCCACCCAGATTCGCAAATCCCTCACCGAACTCGCCCAGCACCTGCGCCTGCCCGGCGCGGACGAGGCCATCACCGCGGTCCCGGCGGTCCGTGAGGCGCTGCGGCTGGGCCGTCCCTATCGGCGCTGGCTGCTGGTCTTCGACTCCGCCGAGGACCCGGCGATGGTGCGGCAGTTCTTCCCGGTGGACGGCCCGGGCCAGATCCTGGTGACCTCGCGCAACCCCAGCTGGGCCGGCATCGCGCGCCCGCTGGAAGTCGCCGTCTTCGAACGCGACGAAAGCAAGAAGCTGCTGGCCATGCGCCGCTCCGAGCTCGTCGACGCCGACGCCGACCTCATCGCCGACAAGCTCGGCGACCTGCCGCTGGCCATCGAGCAGGCGGCCGCCTGGCTGGCCGAGACCGGCATGCCGGCGCGGGACTACCTGGACCTGTTCGACGAGAAGGTCACCGAAATCCTCGACACCTCCGCGCCGAACGACTACGAAGTGTCCGTCGCCGCGGCGTGGAACGTCTCGTTCGACGAGCTGAGTACCCGCAACCCGGCGGCACACCAGCTGCTCCAGGTCTGCGCCTTCTTCGCGCCGGAGCCGATCTCGCGCAGCCTGTTCACCGGCGTGCGCGAGGTTTCCATCGCGACGGAACTCGACGCCGCCCTGCGCGACCCGATGCGGCTCGGCCGCGCGATCCGCGACGTCAACCGGTACAGCCTGGCCAAGATCGACCACCGCAGCAACACCCTGTTGCTGCACCGGTTGGTCCAGCTCGTCCTGCGTGAGCGGATGGGTGAACAGCACCGGCTGGAGATGCGCCACGGTGCGCACCTGCTGCTGGCGAAGCTGGACCCGAACGACCCCGCTTCGCCGCAGACCTGGCCGCGGTACCAGGAGATCCTGCCGCACATCTACGACGCCGAGCTGACCGACTGCGACGATCCGTGGGCCCGTCAGCTGGTGATCAACCTGTTCACCTTCCTCTACCACTGGGGCGACCACCAAGGCGCGCTCTCCCTGGCCGAACGGGCCGTCAACGCCTGGGCGACCGATCGGGAACAGCGGGTCGAACGGGGTGAGGCGCCTCGCGAAGACCCGCCGCTGCTGGAACTGGGCGCGTCCGAGCGGCTGGCCTTCTTCTACTGGGTCGTCGGCCGGTACAGCCAAGCCGCCGACGTCGCGAAGCAAACGCTGAACCGCTACACCGAGGCCCTCGGCGAAGAGCGTGAGGAAACGCTGAACGCGCAGCTCACGTATGCGCTCATCCTGAAGGCCCGCGGCAGCTTCTCCGAGGCCCGGCGGCGCAACGAGGAGATCTACCTCAAGGCCCGCGGGCTGTTCGGCGGCGACGACCCGATCACGCTGGACGCCGCGCACGAACTCGTGGTCGCTTTGCTGCTGACCGGCGAGTACCCGAGGGCTCGTGAGCTGGCCGAAGAAACCTACAGCCGCCGCGTCGAAACCTTCGGCTTCGACAACGACAACACGATCGGCACGCAGGTGCTGCTCGTGCTCGCGCGTCGCGAACTCGGCGACTATCCGTGGGCGCGGATCGAAATGGAGCGCATTGCGGAGCGGGCTGAGCAGTTGTACGGCGACGACAGCGTCGGCACCCTCCGGCGTCGTTACTACCAATCGGTCGCCTGCCGCAAGGACGGTGACCACGATGCGGCGCTCGAACTGTCGAAGGAGGCGCTGCGCAGGTTCCGCATCCGCTACGGGAACAACCACCCCAACGCGATGGCCTGTGCACTGGGGCACTCCATCGACCTCCGGCACTCGAGGAAGTTCGCCGAAGCCCGGGCCCTCGGCGAAGAGGTGTTCGAGCTCTACCGGGAGAACCTCGGCGAAAACCACCCGCACACGCTGTCGGCGGCGCTCGACCTCGGAGTCACCTTGCGGCTCGGCGGCGATCCGGCTAGTGCCCGGGTGATCGACGAGAAGGCACTGGCGGGGTTGCGCGAGAAGCTCGGCGAGGACCACCCGCACACGATCGTGTGCGCGATCGACGTGGCGAGCGACCTCTTCGCGCTGGACCGGATCGAGGAGGCCGCGGCTTTGGACGCGGACTTGCTGGTCAGGACCCGCTACCTGATGGGCGAAGACCACCCGACGACGCTGGCCGTGCAGCTCAACCGTTCGCTGGACCTGCGAAAACTGGGCGAGACCGCGGAAGCGGACGCGTTGTACGAGGACGTGTTGACGCGGTACCGCTTGGTCCTCGGGGAGAACCACCCCGGCACGGAAGCGGCGTCGCGCGGCGTCCGGGCCGACTGCGACATCGACCCGATGCCGCTGTAGCACGAGGTCGGTCGGCGACGCGCGGTTCGCAGACCGCTTACCGGAGGCCCTTGGCCATGCGGTGGCGGTCTGCTTTCCGGGAGGCACGGTTCAGTGCGTGAACCGGCCCAGCCAGCCGGCGATCGCCTCGACGGACGGAGTGGCCCCCGGCTCGTTGCGCAGCAGCCGGTGCACCGCCCGGACCAGTTCCGGGCGGTGCAGCAACGCCCTGGTCGCCGGTCCGGTGCTCCGCGCCGCGAGGGCGATCCCCAAGCCCGCCAGTGCCCCGGCGTCGTCGGGGTTCGCGGCGAGCAGGCGCCGGTAGCCGGCGGCCGCGGCCACCGGCCGCCCGGCCACGAACTCCAGCTCCGGTTCGGTCGCGCCCGGTACCGCGGCGCCGTGCGCGGCGAACCGTGCCGCGCCGTCCGTGCCGAGGCGGAGCCGGATCAGGTCGGTGAGGGTGTCTTCCCAGTCGCCGTCCGGCACCGGCGTCGGCTCTCGCGGCTCCAGCCGGCCGATGAGGGAATGCGGTCGCGAAAGCCCCTCTCGCCAGGCCGTCGCCAGCTCCGCCACCACGCCGGAATCGGGACGCAGGTGCCTGACCCGCCAGGCCGCGTAGTGGTTCTCGGCCGAGGCCCGGGCCAGCGCCTTCGCGTGGGCGGACACAGGTTCCTCCTGCCAAGCACCGATCTTCGCCGCGAGGCGGTCCAAGAACCGGTGGCCCGCCTCGGCGAGGCTGTCGTCGCCGTGCACCGCTTCGAGCGTTCGCCAGACCTGCCCGCGCCACAGCGCGAATTCGAACGCAGCCAGTTCGTTGCCCGGTTCCGCTGCGGCGAGGGCGCGCCAGAAGCCGGTCACGCCGAAAAAGGCGTAAATACCGTGCAGGACACCGGCGATCGGACGCGGATCGGCACGCCACGGCGCATACAGCCGCTCGCGCGGGTCGTCTTCGCTCAGCCGGACCAGGTGGAGCAACCCGCCCAGCCGGATGTGCTGGAACTCGTGGACCAGCGCGGCCGCCAGTGTGGCCGGATCCTCCCCGTAGGAAACGATCGCGCTGCCGAAGGCCTCTCCCGTGGACGCGCTCGGCAGCCGGAACGGGACGGCGGGTGCGGGCACGAGCGAGTACAACCCTGTCGGCAGGGCCGCGGCGGTCTCGGGAAGGTGCTCGACGAGCAGGCCCCACGCCTCGTCGAGCACCGACCGCCACGATTCGAGCTCGACCGGGCTCAGCCGCGCCGGAAGGATCGGTTCGTACAGCTCTCGGTACGGATCCAGATCGTCCAGCCTCACCGCCAGCCGGTGCTCGTCCGACCAGGAGACCACCTGGCGGATCCCGAGCCAGCCCGGCGCGTCGGCGGACAGGTCGCCGGGCAGTCGAACGACCGAATGACGATTGCGGATCTCGACGTGACCGTCCGCGCCTCGGATCGTGGCGACGGAGAACGGCGCCTCGGCCCGCAGCAACGCGGTTCCGAGCGTCGGCAGGGAAACTTTCCCGTGCCAGACCGGAAGTTCCGTCTCGAACGGGATCCCGGCGTGAACGGCGGCCGCGGCCGCGAGGCAGTGCAGGTGCCCGGCGTGCACCCAGAACGGGCAGACACCGGTGGCGTCTTGGCGGTAGAGCCGGGTCGTGTACCCGGCCCACGTGCCCGTGTACGGGTGGGCCAGTATTGTCTCGAGGGCCTGCGGGGCCGTCTGCTCGACACGGGCCAGCAATTCCCACGCCATTTCCGGCGACGGCAACGGTCGGTACAGGTCTTCGGATTTGGTGACGACCTCGACGAGGCCGCGCATCAGCAGCAACCGGCGGCTCCGTTCGGCCGCCCGCAGTTTCCGCAGCGGCCCGGGGCCACCCTCGCCCGCCGCTACCGCGTCGAAATCCGCCCACGGCAGCTGGTGGCGCCCAAGACCTTCGGTCTGACCCACGACTTCCTCGGCGGTCACGGTCAATCGACCCGCTTCGCGCCCTTGCTGCCACTCGCGGTCACCGGGATGTGCGAGACGCGTTCGACCGCATGGCGCAGTGCTCTGCGTATTTCGCCACCGTCCAAGGTGCGCAACCGGGCGATCGACACGCCGCCGAGGTCGAGAAGTTCGGATTCGATTCCCGCATCCGCGCCGGAACGTGCTGCCTGCATCGCCCTTTTCTCCTCTCGCCGGGAGAACGGACCCCGTCGGCCCGCTTTCATTGTCCCGCATTCCGGGCGGCTGCGACAGGGACGGCCGCAGTGCGCCGATCAGGTGACTTGCACCGGGCCGCAGCCACCGCGGCGCCCGGTCTTTCCGGCCCGCTCGCCGGTGGTTCCGCCGCCGATCACAGCGCTGCGTGCCGGTTTTCTGCCAACGCATGTCCACGTTTTGCCCACTACGACTGCGGGATTCGGTGGGTAAAATCACGACTCCTGGGCTTGCGGGCGGGGAGGTGGTTCGTCACGTGTCGGCCGGAGAACGAACCCACGGTGCGGACCGCGAGCTGCACTTCCCGTCGGCGGTCCGCGTGGCGGTCCGGGAAGCGATCGTCAACGTCCTCGCCGGGATGGGCTTGGCGGGCGATCGGTCGAGCCGGTCGCTGCTGGTGGGCCTCATCCACGACAACCTCGGCTTCCCGTTGACACTGTCCGATCACGCCACCGGGCGGGACCAGCTGATCGACGTCGTGAACGCCTGCGCCAAGGCGGAAGGGGGACTGCTCGCCCTCGACCACGCCGTCCGCATGCTGCGGCCGAACTGCCCGGAATCCGAGCTGCTGCACCGGCTCGTGCACGAACCGCGCATGCACGACCTGCTGCCGGACTCCGAGTTGCCTTGGTTGCGTTCCGTGCTGACCGGGTTCACCCCGCCGGCGCTGGGTGTGCTCGTCCGGCGGGCCGCGGGCTGGGCCGCGGGCCCGGCAGGCGAACCGGGCGACGCGTGGGAGGCGTTCTGCCTGCTGACCGAGCTCAACACGCCCGCACACGGGTTGCCGCCTGCCCTCGCCTTCGTCGAGTTCGTCGCCGCCCGGTGCGCCCGGGCACTCGGCGACGAGTTGCGGGAGTGGAACACCTGGCAGGCCCGGCGGGTGCAGGGCGAGGCCCGGTTGCGCGAACTGCGTGCCGAAGAGGAACCCCGCGGTGGCGACGGGTTGCGGCTGCACCTGGTGATCATGGTCGAGCTGGACGGCATCGACCCCGACCGGCACGTGGTCTCCCACTGGCGGCAGGAAGATCCGCACGAATGGCCGCCGGCCCGGGGCGGGATGACCACCATCCGCGGCACGGACCTCGAGCACCACGTCGACCGGTTGATCGTCGACGCCGAACGCGCGTGGTCGGAATACCCGGAAGAAGTGGCGCTGGAATTCGTCCTGCCGCGGGAACTGGTGAACCTGCCGGTGCACCGGTGGTGCAAGGAACACGAAACCGGGGACCCCCGGCCGTTGTTCCTCGACTACCCGATCGTCATCCGTTCGCTGGAGCGGATGTTCTCGCGGCAGTGGCACCGGGCGTGGCGGATCCGCTGGGCGGCGATGCTCGGCAACCCGTCCGCCGAGCGGGTGTACTTCTGCCCGCCGCGCGAGGGCGCCGAGCACCGCCGGCTCGACGCCGTTCTCAGTGACGGGCGGTGGCTGGTGATGGTACTGGCGGGACCGCCGCCGGCGCGGCCGCGGCCGGGCGGGGACGAGCTGGCGACCGGGCTGCGGACCGGCATCCCGGTGGTGCTGTGGCACCCCGATGCCCCCGCCGACCTGCTCCGCGGAGCCGTCGCCTGGCTCGTCGGCGGCGGTGCCGGGCTCGGCGACCTGCCGGCCCGGACGCGGGATTCCCGGCTCGCCGCGTTCTCGAAAGACACGCTTTCGGCCGATTTCCAGGCCGCACGCGACTTGGTGATCCTGTGGGACGACCCGAGCAGACTGCTCTTTCTGGACGAAGGCCCTTACCTGCCGAACGCGACACGGGAGATTTCGGATGAACGGGGAAAAGCGTCCTGAGCGGCCGAGCTGGTGGATCTACCACGGGACCGGCCGGCCGCTTCACGGCGCTTCACTGGCCGACCTGCTCCCACCCGCCCCGCCTTGGCGCGTGTTCGACGGGGGCCCGTTGCCGGACGAAGACGTGGTGGCACCGGACGAAGGGGAAGCGGCCCGGCGGCTGGGTTCCGAGCACCGGCTGACCGCCCGGCACGTCGACACGCACGAGATCGACATGGTCAACGCCGCCCTGTACCTGCGCCGTCCCCTCCTGGTCACCGGACGGCCGGGCAGCGGGAAGTCGAGCCTCGCCTACCGGGTCGCGCGCGAGCTGGGACTGGGCCGGGTGCTCCGGTGGCCGATCACCTCCCACACCACGCTCAAGAACGGGCTGTACCACTACGACGCGATCGGCCGGGCGCAAGCGGCCGGTGCCCGGGCGGCCGCGGTTCCGGACGGCGAACCGGAACCGCCGATCGGGGACTACCTCCGGCTCGGCGAACTCGGCACGGTCTTCCTGCCCCGGCGGCTGCCCCGGGTGCTGCTGATCGACGAACTCGACAAGAGCGAAGCCGATCTGCCGAACGATCTGCTCAGTTTGTTCGAAGACGGCGAGTTCGCGATCCCGGAGCTGGTGCGGATGCGCAGCCGGACCCGGGAGGTCGAGGTCTTCACCGCGGACGCCGACGCGACGGCGACGGTGGTGGACGGGCGGGTCCGGTGCGCGGCGTTCCCGTTCGTCGTGATCACCAGCAACGGCGACCGCGACTTCCCACCCGCGTTCCTGCGGCGGTGCCTGCGCCTGGAGATCCGGGAGCCGAACATCGAACAGCTGGCGGCCATGGTGGCGGCGCACGCACTCGACCCGGCTGACACGCACCGGTCGCGGATCATCGAGGAATTCGTCAGCCGGAGCGAAGCCTACGGTGGTCTGCCGGTCGACAAGCTCCTCGAAGCGGTCTACCTGGCGACGTCCGGTGCCTACCACGACGAAGGCGACTCCTGGCCGCGACTGGTGGACGCGCTGTGGCGTCAGCTGAACTCAGTGGTGCCGTGACATGACCGAAGAGGTGTCCGGCAACGCGCCCCTGTCCTGGCGGGAGGTCGCCGACGCGGTCTGGCTGACGGCGGTACTGGGACGACTGCCGGAGCGACCGGCCGAGGAACCGGAATCCCGGGCGCGCCCACCAGCGCCCGATCGGCCACCCGAGCTCCCGCCTCCCGTGCCCGACCCGAAGGCCGCGGCAGATCCGCCGCGGCCCGGGCCCGGGCAACCCGAACCCGGGCAGCCCGCCGCGCGGTCCGAGCCGGTCAGCGAGCGGCAGCGTCGTCCGCTGACCGAAGGCTTCGTGCGCGGCGCCCGCGAAAGCGCCGGCAACGGCGAGCCGGTCAACGGCCGGGGCCGGAAGCCCCCGACGATGCCGGGCGGGCCGGACATCCTGCGGGCCCTGCGGCCGTTGAAACAGCTGCGTCCGTCGTCGAGCGAAGACGATCTCGAGCTGGACGAGGAGCTGACCGCCGAACGAGCCGCACAAACCGGCCTGTGGCTCCCGTGGCTGCGGCCCACGCCGACGACCCGCGTCCTGGACCTGACGGTGGTCGTGGACGCCGGGGTGTCGATGGCGTTGTGGCAGCACGAAGTCACGGCCTTCCTGAAACTCGTGCAGCAGCTCGGGGCGTTCCGCACGGTCCGCATCCGTTACCTGGAAACGGAAACCCGGGCGACGGACGGCTCGCTCGCTCCAGTGCTGCGCGGCGGTACGCCGGACGCGCCCCAACACAGCGTGGCCGAACTCCTGGACTGGTACGGCGGGCGGCTGATGCTCGTGCTGACCGACGGCGTCGCCGAAGCGTGGCGGCAAGACCTCGTTTCGCCATTGCTCGCCCAGTGGAGCCGCCGGATGCCGGTCGCGCTCGTCCACCTGCTTCCCCAGCACATGTGGCGGAAGAGCGGGATCGCCCTGCACCGAGCCCGGTTGACGTCACCCGGTCCCTTCCGCCCCAACAACCGCTACGGGTTCGACCTGCCGGATGCCTGGATGACCATGGCGGAACCCGAAAAGGCGATCGCCGGTGCGGTGCCCGTCCCGGTGCTCGAACTGGACGGCCGGTGGTTCACCTGGTGGGTGGGCCTGATCGCCCGTTCGGTCGGCAAGGCGGTGCCGGCCACCGTGCTGCTGGCGCGCGACCAGCCGATGCCCGAAGGCGAGGACGACGAAGAGCCGGCCTCGTCGCTGACGGCCGAGGAACGGGCCCGGCGCTTCCTCGGTGCCGCGACCCCGCCTGCGTTCCGCTTGGCGACATTGCTCGCCGCGGTGCCGGTCAACCTGCCGATCGCGCGGTTCGTCCGAGCGGAATTCGTCCCGGAGGCCGACAGTTCGCACGTCGCCGAGGTGCTCACCAGCGGGCTCCTCGGCCTGCCTGCCGGCCGCCCGGCCGAGGAGGACGCCGTCTTCGCTTTCCCGATCCCGGTCCGCGAAGCCCTGCTCGCGGCCGCGCGGCGGGCGGAGACGGTGCAGGTGGTCGTGGCGACCGGCCGGCGGTTCGGCGAACGGCACCCGGTGCTGGTCCGGATCACCGACGCACTGGCCGATCCCGAACGGGTGGCCCTGCCGGACGAGCCCGCGGACGTCTCTCTCGAGCGAGTCGTCATGCGGGCGCTCTCGGGTCCGTACGCGTGGCGCGCCGAGCGACTGCAGGAGCGGGAGCGGGAACTGGCCGCGGCGGAGGAGGAGGCGGAGTCCGCGGCGGCCGTGGCGCACCAGGAGATGCTCCCGCCGGTGACGGTGGGGACGGGAACCCCGGACGAGGCACTGGTCGCGACCGTCCGGAACGAAGCGGCCACCTCCCGGCGCCGGGTGCGGCAGATCACCACCGACGCCCCGATGGTCTGGGGCGCGGTCCCGGCGCGCAACCCCGAGTTTGTCGGCCGCGGTGAGTTGCTCGACCGGCTCGGAGCCGCACTGCGGTCGACCCGTTGTGCGGTGCTCTACGGAGCGGGCGGCCTCGGCAAGACCCAGCTCGCGGTCGAGTACATCTACCGGCAGCTGCGCGACCACGATCTCGTCTGGTGGGTGAGCGCACCCCAGGAGTCCCAGGTCCGGGCGTCGTTGACCGAGCTGGCCCGGCAGTTGCGGCTCCCCGGCGCGGAGGAGACGCTGACCGCGGTGCCCGCCGTGCTGACGGCGCTCCGCGCGGGCAAGCCGTTCCGCCGCTGGCTCCTCGTCTTCGACGCGGCCGACCGGCCCGAGCTCCTGCGCCCGTTCCTCCCGCTCGGCGGCCCGGGCCGGATCGTGGTGACCGCACTGGACGCCCCGTCCGGCTCGTTCCCGGCGGAGTCCATCGAAGTGGACCGGTTCGCTCGCGCGGAGAGCGTCGAGCTCCTGCGCCGCCGGGACCCTGCGGTCAGCCCCGCCGATGCCGACGCGCTGGCGGAGAAGCTGGGAGACCTGCCGATCGCCTTGGCCCTGGCCGCGGCCTGGCGAGCCGAGGCCGGCATCCCGGTGGCCGAGTACACCCGGCTGCTGGACGAGAAGGTGGCCGAGATCCTCGCGACCGCCCCGCTGCAATCCGGCTACGAGATCGCCATGACGGCGGCCTGGAACGTGTCCTTCGACGGGCTGGCCGTGCGCAACCCGGCCGCGCACCAGCTGCTCCAGGTGTGCGCTTTCTTCGCCGCCGAACCGATTTCCCGCAGCTTGTTCACCGGGGTCCGGGGAGTGTCGATCGCCCCGGAACTGGACACCGCGATGCGCGACCCCGTCCTGCTGGACCACGCACTCCGGGAGCTCAACCGGTACCGGCTGGGAAAGCTGGACCACCGCAGCGGAACCCTGCTCCTGCACCGGCTCGCGCAGCTGGTGCTGCGCGCCCGGATGACCGACCGGACGCGCGCGGAAATGCGCCACGGCGCGCACGTCCTGCTCGCCAACCTCGATCCGAACGATCCCGAGACGGCGTGGCAATGGCCGCAGTACCAGATCGTGCTGCCGCACCTCCGGCACGCCGAACTCGTCGGCTGCGACGATCCGTGGGTCCGCCGGCTGTTGCTCAACCTGATGAAGTTCTTGTACGTCACCGGTGACCACGCGGGTGCGGTCGCACTGGCCCGCGAAGTCGTCGCCGCCTGGACGGATCGTTACGGTGCCGAGGACGCCCAGACGCTGTCCGCGTCGGTCCAGCTCGGGTTCGTGCTCTGGGTGCTCGGCCAGTACGAAGAGTCTTCGGCGATCAGCAGGCAGACCTTGTGGCTGTACCAGCGGACCGTGGGCCCGGACTCCGAACAGGCCTTGCGGGCCGAGGTCCAGGTGGCGGTCGGGTTGAAAGCCAGCGGTGATTTCTACGCGGCCCGCGAGCTCAACCGGCGGACCTACGAGAAGGTCCGTTCCCTCTTCGGCGACGACGATCCGACCGCGCTGCGCGCTGCCCACGACCTGGTCGTTTCGCTGCTGCTGGCGGGTGACTACCAATCGGCTCGCGGGCTCGGCGAGGACACCTACGAACGCCGGTCGGAGGTGCTCGGGTACGACAACTGGGAAACCATCATGACCCTGAACATCATGATCATCTGCCGCCGGGAGCTCGGTGACTATTCGTGGGCGCGCATCGAGCAGCAGCGGGTCGTCGAGCGGGTGCGTGGTTTGTTCGGCCTGGAAACCGACGGCGTCATCCGCCGCGACTACCACCTCGCCGTGGCACAGCGCAAAGACGGCTACCACGAGGCCGCGCTCGAACTGTCGGGCAGTGCGCTGAAGCGGTTCCGGCTCAAATACGGGTCGGGCCACCCCAGCGCGATGGCCTGCGTGCTCGCCCATTCGATCGACCAGCGCAACGCCGGCGACCTGCCGGCATCACTGGAGCTGGGTGAGCAGGCGCTGTCGCTCTACCGGACCGGCTTGGGTGATCGGCATCCCCACACGCTGGCCGCCGAAGCCAACATCGGGGTGACCCTGCGGATGCTCGGTGATCCCGCGAGCGCGCTGCACCGGGACGAGCGCGCCCTGGCCGGCTTGCGTGATCGGCTGGGCCCGGCCCACCCGCACGTTCTCGCCTGCTCGATCAACACGGCGAACGACTGGTTCGCCCTCGACGACGTGCCGCGCTCCCTCCGGATGAACACCGAGACACTGGCGCGGCTGCGCCGGGCGCTGTCCGAAAGCCATCCGATCACGCTGGCGGCCCGGCTCAACCGGGCTCTCGACCTGGAACGGCTCGGCCGCGTCCGGGAGGCGGTCAGCCAGCACCAGGACGTTCTGGCCGTGGCCGACAGGGTGTTCCGGCGCGGTCACCCCGCTGTCGCGGCCGCGGCGAAGGCGGTGCGGGCGGAGTGCGATATCGATCCGATGCCGTTGTGACGACGTCAGCGCAGTGCTTCGCCGATCCAGCCGGCCAAATCGACGACCGCCGGTGCGGCGCTCGTGCGGCGCAGCTCCCGGTGCACGGCACGCACCACCTCCGGTACGCCGAGCAGGGCGCGGGCTGCGTGCCCTGCGGGCAGGGCGAGACCCAGGCCGACCAGCGCTTCGGCGTGCTCCGGGTTTTCCGCAAGCGCGGCCTCGTAAGACGAGCCGGCTTCGCCGGCTCGTCCGGTGAGCAACCGGTGATCGCCGTCGAGCGCTCCCCGCACCTGCGACCACACTTGCGCCAGCTCGGCGTCACCGTCATCGGCGAAGCGAACGCGGATCAGGTCCGCACGAGCGTTCGTCCACTCGCCGTCGGACACGGTGTCGAGCCGGGTCGCCGGGGATACCGGCGGGCACGGGCCGTGCTGTCGCCAAGCCTCAACGAGAGCCGAGACGGTTTCCGGCTCGGGGCGGAGGTGGCGCAGCCGCCAGCCGGCGTGGTGGTCCGCGGCCAGGACTGCCGCCCAGTGCACCGCTTCGCGCGTGCACGGTTCGGCTTGCCACGGCTCGAAGACGGCGGCGAGTCCGGTGAGGAACTGCTGTCCCGCTTCGGTCAGCGCAGCCTCGTCCCGGATGGCCTGCAGCGTCCGCCAGGTCACGGTGCGCCAGTGGGCGAACTCGAAGGCAGCCAGCCGATCGCCGGGACGTGCCCGCGTCAGCGCCCGCCAGAAAGCGGTGACGCCGAAGAACGCGTAGACCCCGTGCACCAGACCACCGAGCGGCCGCGGGTCTTCCCGCCACGGGGCGTAGAGCCGTTCGGTGCGGTCGTCGTCGTGCAGCGGCACGAGCTGCAGCAAGCCACCCAGCCGGATGTGCTGGAACTCGTGCACGAGGGCGGCGGCCAGCGTGGCCGGACCGCCGGTCCCGGGTTCGGCGATCACCGCGCTCCCGAAGGCTTCCCCCGTCGATGCGCTGGGGAGCCGGAACGGGACGGCCGGCTCGGGCACGATCGACGTCAGGCCCGTGGGCAGGATGGCCGCGTACTCGGGCAGGTGCTCGACGAGCAGCTGCCAGGCCTCGCCGAGCTGGTTCTGCCAGTGCGCCAGGCCGGCGTCGGTCAGCCGGTCGGGCGGGATCGGGTGGTACAGACCGCGATGGGGATCCAGGTCCTCGAGCCGGAGGGCGAGGACCCGGCCGTCGGCTTCGAACCGGAATTCCCGCAGCCTGCTCCAGGCCGCCGAGCCGGGCGTGACCTGTGAGCGGTCGCCGGTGATCGTGAACGAACCGGCCGCGCCCCGCACTTCGGCCGTCGTGAAGCCGCCGCCTTCGTCGAGCCGTCCGGCGCCCAGTGTCGGCAGTACGACGACGTTGTCCCAGACGGGGACGCGGAGGGAAAATTCCAGGTTCGCATGGATGGCCGCGGCGGCGGCGAGGGTGTGGAAGTAGCCGTAGTGGACCCACAGCGGGCACTCACCGGTCAGCCCCTGCTCGAGCAGCCGCGTCGTGTATCCCGCCCAGCTCCCGGTGTAGGGATGCGCGAGGACTCGCTCCAGGGCGTCCGGATCGGCCTGCTCGGCCCGCACCAGCAGGTCCCAGGCCCGTTCGGCCGGATCGAGCGGGCCGGTCAGCCGGTCGTCGGTTCGAGCCGACTCGACGAGCCGGAGCAGCAGGAGCAGCCGGCGGCTGCGATCCGCGCTGCGCAACAGTTCCACCGCATCCACGCCACCACCCCCGACGGCCAGCTGGTCGAAGGTGTCCCAGCTGATCGAGTGCAGATCGGACTCGGACGCCAGGTGGTCCACGGTGCGCACGGAACGGCCCTTCGAAGTGGATTCAGTCGACGCGTTTGGCGCCGCCGCTGCTGCCGCTCGCGGTGACCGGGATGTGCGCGACACGAGTCACGGCGTGACGAATCGAACGGCTGAGCGCCGGGGTGTCGAGTTTCCGCAGTTCGGAGAGGGAGACGGCGCTGAGATCGAGGAGCTCGGATTTGATCCCCAGCCGCTCGCCGAAAGCCGGCGATCGCATAACGGTGCTTCACTTCTCCTTGCCCGGAACCCACGCGTCAATCGGAAGCGCGAAAAGTAACACCGGAGCGGGCGCGAAGGCATGATTGATGCCCGGCGTGTTGAGAACACGTCGGGTCTCGATCCTGGCTGTGGGATCCATCGTACGCCTCGTCGACCGGGTCGGCCGATCAAACGACGCCGAGGACCTTGTGCAGCAGCGTCGTCAGCTCCGGCTCGAAGTTCGGTCTCGACGCCACCCGGCGTGTCCGGGCCAGGTCGTTCGCGATGGTCAACGCCGCGTGGACCGTGATCTTCGCTTCCCGCGGCGGGAGCTCCGGCCGCACCGCCGACAGCAGCGTCACCCACTGCGCCACGTAGTCCCGCTGCACCCGAAGCAGGTCCACCTTGTCCCGGTCCGGCATCGTCACCCGGTCCGCCGAGAACGAGACCAGCAGCTCCGGCGTGTGCAAGATCGTGTGCACATACGAAGCCGCCAGGCGGCGCAGGGCCGAACGCTCGTCCGACGTCTGCAGCGCCAGCTCTGCCGCCAAGGCCAGTCTGTCCGCCGCTCGGTGGCCGATGGCCACCATCAATGCCGCTTTGCTGGGGAAGTGGCGGTACACGCTGGGGCCCGCTATGCCCGCCGCTGCTCCGATGTCCTCCATGCTCACGTCGTGGAAGCCTCTCTGGGCGAACAGGGCCGTTGCCTCCGCCAGCACCTGCTCGCGGCGGGAGGGCTTGCCCAGGCTCGATGCTGCCGCAGGAGGGGGAGACGACGGCTCGGGGAGTGTGGTGTTCAGCACACCCAAGGCCAGCTCGACCAACAACGCGGCGAAGCGGCGACGTGCCACCGACGTGTGGTGGACGGACACGCTGCCGAACACCGACAGGGCCGCCCAGCAGAGAAGCTCAGCGTCCTCGGCCGGCAGGTCCGGACGCCGGGCCTGGAGGGCCTTCGACCACGCCGCCAGGGCCAGCGCTGATCGGCGGGCGATCTCGCGCTGGTCCTCCTTCGGCAGGTGACGGCCCTCCCAGCGCCACAGGGCCGCGATCTCGCGCCGCTCGACCGCCTGGCCGGCGAGGCGGTCGAGGAGGGAACGGAGCTGGTCAGCCGGGGGAACCGAGTCCGACAGGGCCTCCGCCGTCGCCGCCTCCATGTCCTCGAAGCCGCTCAGGACCACGTACGCCAGGATTGCCTGCTTGTCCGCGAAGTGGCGGTACAACGCCGGCCCCGTTAACCCTGCCGCGTCCGCTATGTCCTTTATGCCGACTCCGGGGAAGCCTCGGGCGCGGAACAGCTCCGCCGCCACCGCGGCCAGCTGGGCCTTGCGGTCGCGGGGGCGCGCACTACGCACTGAGTCGGTCATGGTGAGTGAACGATAGCGCCTAACGGCACACCTGCAACCCATTGACACCAAGGGGTAATCCGGCGATATGTTAATGGCCATTAGCCCTACTGGCCGGTATCATCGGTCACGGTACGACGACGTCCGACATCGCTCGCGAGGAGTTGTTCAGTGAGTAGCGAGGCCTACATCTACGAGGCGATCCGCACGCCTCGCGGCAAGAACAAGGGCGGTGCCCTGCACGGCACCAAGCCGGTCGACCTGGTGGTCGGCCTGATCAACGAACTCAAGGTCCGCCACCCGAACCTCGACCCGCAGGCGATCGACGACATCGTGCTCGGCGTCGTCTCGCCCGTCGGGGAGCAGGGCGCCGTCATCGCGCGCACCGCCGCCCTCAACGCGGGCCTGCCCGAGACCGTCGCCGGCGTGCAGCTCAACCGCTTCTGCGCCTCCGGCCTCGAGGCCACCAACACCGCCGCGCAAAAGGTGCGCTCCGGCTGGGACAACCTGATCATCGCCGGCGGTGTCGAGTCGATGTCGCGCGTGCCGATGGGCTCCGACGGCGGCGCGCTGTTCATGGACCCGGCCACCGCCTACGACAACTACATCGTCCCGCAGGGCACCGGTGCCGACCTGATCGCGACCATCGAGGGCTTCTCCCGCGAGGACGTCGACCGCTGGGCCGTCCGCTCGCAGGACCGCGCCGAGGCCGCCTGGTCCGGCGGCTACTTCGCCAAGTCCGTCGTACCGGTCAAGGACATCAACGGCGTCACCGTCCTCGACCACGACGAGCACCGCCGCCCCGGCTCCACCGTCGAGGGCCTCGGCAAGCTCAAGCCCGCCTTCGCCGGCATCGGCGAGCTGGGCGGCTTCGACGCCGTCGCGCTGCAGAAGTACCACTCGGTCGAGCGCATCAACCACGTCCACACCGGCGGCAACTCCTCCGGCATCGTCGACGGCGCCGCGCTGGTGCTCGTCGGCTCCGAGCAGGTCGGCAAGACCTTCGGGCTGACCCCACGCGCCCGGATCGTGGCCACCGCGTCGATCGGCTCCGAGCCGACGATCATGCTGACCGGGCCGACCCCGGCCACCGAGAAGGTGCTGAAGGCCGCGGGCCTCAAGCCCGAGGACATCGACCTGTGGGAGCTCAACGAGGCGTTCGCGTCCGTCGTGCTCAAGTGGATCAAGGACCTGCACCTCGACGAGGAGAAGGTCAACGTCAACGGCGGCGCGATCGCCATGGGCCACCCGCTCGGCGCCACCGGCGCGATGCTGGTCGGCACCGTGGTCGACGAGCTGGAACGCCGCCAGGCGCGCCGCGCCCTGGTGACCCTGTGCATCGGCGGCGGCATGGGCGTCGCGACCATCATCGAGCGGGTGTGAGGACTCCAATGGCCGAGAGCAAGACCATCCGCTGGGAACAGGACGAAGACGGCATCGTCACCCTGACCCTGGACGACCCGAACCAGTCGGCGAACACGATGAACGCCGACTTCCGCGAGTCGCTCGGTGTCACGGTCGACCGCCTCGAAGCGGAGAAGGACAACATCACCGGTGTGGTCCTCACGTCCGCCAAGAAGACGTTCTTCGCCGGCGGCGACCTCAACGACCTCATCCAGGCCAAGCCCGAGCACGCGGTCGAGCTGACCGAGGGCAGCACCCTGATGAAGGGGCAGATGCGCCGCATCGAGCAGCTCGGCAAGCCGGTCGTCGCGGCGATCAACGGCGCCGCGCTCGGCGGCGGCCTGGAGATCGCGCTGGCGACGCACCACCGCATCGCCGCCGACGTCAAGGGCAGCCAGATCGGCCTGCCCGAGGTGACGCTGGGCCTGTTGCCCGGCGGCGGTGGCGTCGTGCGCACCGTGCGCCTGCTCGGCATCCAGAGCGCGCTGCTGAACGTCCTGCTCCAGGGCCAGCGGCACCGTCCGGCCAAGGCCCTCGAGCTGGGCCTGGTGCACGAGCTCGTCGGCTCGGTCGAGGAGCTCGTCCCCGCCGCGAAGGCGTGGATCAAGGCGAACCCCGAGGGCGGCGTGCAGCCGTGGGACGTCAAGGGCTACAAGATCCCGGGCGGCACCCCGTCGAACCCGAGCTTCGCGGCCAACCTGCCGGCGTTCCCGGCGAACCTGCGCAAGCAGATCAAGGGCGCGAACATGCCGGCGCCGCGGGCGATCCTGGCCGCCGCGATCGAGGGCGCGCAGGTCGACTTCGACACCGCGATCCAGATCGAGACGCGCTACTTCATCCACCTCGCCACCGGCCAGGTCTCGAAGAACATGACGAAGGCGTTCTTCTTCGACCTGCAGACCATCAACTCGGGTGGCTCGCGGCCGGACGGCTTCGAGAAGTACACGGCCAAAAAGGTCGGCGTCCTCGGCGCGGGCATGATGGGCGCGGCGATCGCGTACGTGTCGGCGAAGGCGGGCATCGACGTCGTCCTCAAGGACGTCTCGCAGGAGGCGGCCGAGAAGGGCAAGGGCTACGCGGAGAAGCTGGAGCAGAAGGCCCTCTCGCGCGGCAAGACCACGCAGGAGAAGTCGGACGAGCTGCTGGCCAAGATCAAGCCGACCGCCGACCCGGCCGACTTCGCGGGCGTCGACTTCGTCATCGAGGCCGTGTTCGAGAGCGTCGAGCTGAAGCACAAGGTGTTCGGCGAGATCGAGAGCATCGTCAACGCCGACGCCGTCCTGGGCTCGAACACCTCGACGCTGCCGATCACCACCCTCGCCGAGGGCGTGCAGCGCACCGAGGACTTCATCGGGATCCACTTCTTCTCGCCGGTGGACAAGATGCCGCTGGTCGAGATCATCTGCGGCGAGAAGACGTCGCCGGCCACGCTGGCCAAGGTGTTCGACTACACGCTCCAGATCAAGAAGACCCCGATCGTCGTCAACGACAGCCGCGGCTTCTTCACCTCGCGCGTGATCGGCACGTTCATCAACGAGGCCGTCGCCGCGCTGGGCGAGGGCGTCGAGCCGGCGTCGATCGAGCAGGCGGGTTCGCAGGCCGGCTACCCGGCGCCGCCGCTGCAGCTGATGGACGAGCTGACGCTGACCCTGCCGCGCAAGATCCGCAAGGAGACCCGCGAGGCCGTCGAGGCGGCCGGTGGCGTGTGGAAGGCGCACGCGTCGGAGACCGTGATCGACCGGATGGTCGAGGAGTTCGACCGCAAGGGCCGCTCGACCGGCGCGGGCTTCTACTCCTATGGGGAAGACGGCAAGCGGACCGGCTTGTGGCCGGGGCTGCGGGACGCGTTCAAGTCGGGCACGGCGCAGGTGCCGTTCGAGGACCTCAAGGAGCGGATGCTCTTCGCCGAGGCCCTGGAAACGGTGAAGTGCTTCGACGAGGGCGTGCTGACGTCGGTCGCGGACGCCAACATCGGCTCGATCTTCGGCATCGGCTTCCCGGCGTGGACCGGTGGCGTCATCCAGTACATCAACCAGTACGAGGGTGGCCTGCAGGGCTTCGTCGACCGGGCGCGTGAGCTGGCCGCCCGGTACGGCGACCACTTCGAGCCGCCGGCCTCGCTGGTGGAGAAGGCCGCCAAGGGCGAGATCTACGAATAAGCGGTGCCCGAAGGGGCTCTCCTCGACCGAGGAGGGTCCCTTCGGTCGCGTTCGGACTGCTGTCGTCGCTCTCGGTGCCGAGCATTGGCACCGGCGTGCCGAAGTGACCGTCCCCCGGTGCTGGCCGGGCATGATCTATCGCCCGTTCGGGGCCGCTACCGGTGCGGAGTAGCATCCCGGTTGCTTCTCTTCTCATAAGCGCGAGGGAGACTCAGCCGGATGGCAGATCCCGTTCATAACACCATCGTTATGCTCGACGTCGAAGGGTACAGCTCGGTCGAAAGGACGAGGGATGACCTCGACGCGCTGAAAAAAGGCCTTCACGAGGCATTGGTGGCGGCCTTCGCCGATTCCGGTATGCCATGGGACGATTTGCAACACGAAATCAACGGTGACGGCTACCTCATTCTCGTGCCTGCGCGATTTTCGAAGTCGCCACTTGTCGAGCGATTTCCACAATGCTTTGCCAAAGAGATCCGGGTGCACAACGCCCAAAACGAAAAACAAGCCCAGATGCGGCTGCGGATGGCGTTGAACGCTGGTGAGATCGCCGGCGGGCCGGGCAAGTGGACCTCGCCGGCGATCAGCAGGACTGCACGCCTGATCGATGATCAAGCGGTGAAAAGCGCACTCGCCGGGTTCAATGGTGTGCTTGTCATGATAACTTCGGATTACATCTTCGATGAGGTGGTGCGGCCGAGCAGGGTTGCGGCCGCACCCACTTTTCGCAAGGTGCGCATCAAGCGGATTTCGCAGCACGCTTGGATCTCGCGCCCGGAAGATCCCTACCCGGTGAAAAAGCGCCGATCCGCCGCGGCCCGGCGATTCTGGTGGCTGGCCGCGGCGGTAATCGTGGTCGCGGCCATCGTGCTGGCCGCGCTCCTGATCCTCGGCTAGGGCTCCAGCGCGAAGTGCGGCAGCCGGCGATCCAGCCACCGGGGCAGCCACCACGCGCGGGCCCCGAGCAGGCGCATGATCGCGGGGACGACCAAGCAGCGGATCACCAGTGCGTCCAGCAGGACCGCGACCGCCAAGCCGAGGCCGAACTGGGCCAGCATGCGGGACGGGTCGAGCAGGAACGCTCCGAACACCAGGACCATGATCGCGCCCGCCGCGGTGATCACCGCTCCCGTCGACGCCAGGCCTTCGCGCACCGCCGACTGTGCATTGCCCGTGCGGCGCCACTCCTCGTGCATCCGGGACACCAGGAACACCTCGTAGTCCATCGACAGCCCGAAGACGATCGCGAAGATCATCACCGGGACGAACGCCTCGATCGGGCCCGGCTGCGCGCCGAACCAGCCGTCGCCGAACACCAGCGTCATCACGCCGAGCGAAGCGCCGATGCTCAGCAGGTTCAGCAGCGCCGCTTTGAGCGGGATCAGCACCGAACGGAACACCACCATCAGCAGCAACGCCGACAACCCGACGACGACCAGCACGAACAGTGGCAGCCGGTCCGCGACGGCGTCCGCGAAGTCCGTCGCCGCCGCGACCGAACCGCCGACGAGGTAGTGGCCCGGCAGCGTCGGGAGGACGTCCGTCCGCAGCCGCGTCACCAGATCGGCGGTGGCTTCGTCCTGCGGTGACGTCGTCGGGAACACCAGAACCGTCCGGCCCATCGGCGGCAGGACCTGGGCGATGCCCGGATTCGACGTGAGTTTCCTTTGCAGCGCAACGGTGTCGCCGTCTTCGGTGACGATCGCGAGCGGGCCGGTGAAGCCCGGGCCGAAGCCTTCGGCCAGCAGGTCGTAGGCCTTGCGCGTGGTGGAACCGGCCGGGTCGGTGCTCGCGTCGGCGAACCCGAGCCGCAGGCCGGCGGCCGGAATGGACAGTCCGATAAGGACGATCAGCCCCAGGGCGAGCGGCGCCAGCGGACGGCGTTGGACACCGTCGGCGAGCCGTCGCCACGCCTTGCCGTGCTCCTTCCGAAGAGCGTGCCGGCGGATCCCTCGCTCGAGCCGCTTGCCGAACAGCGACAGCAGCGCGGGCAGGAGCGTCACCGACGCGAGCATCGTCATCAGGACCGTCAGCGCCACGGACAGCGCGACCCCGCGCAGCCCGCCGAGCCCGAGCGCGAGGAGGCCGAGCAGGGCGATGATCACCGTCGTCCCGGCGAACAAGACCGAGCGGCCTGCCGTGTCGAGGGCCCGCCGGGCGGCCGAATCGCGGTCGTGGCCGGCGAGGATTTCCGTGCGGTAGCGGGAAAAGATCAGCAGCGCGTAGTCGACGCCGACGCCGAATCCGACCAGCATCATCAGCGGCGAGGTGTAGCTCGCGATGTCGACGAAGTGCGAGACGACCGTGATCACGCCCAGCGTGCTGCCGACCGCGAACACCGCCGTGATGACCGGCAGCCCGGCCGCCAGCAGCGAGCGGAACAGGAACACGAGGATGACCAGCGCGGCGAGCAAGCCGACGCCCTCCGCGGGACCGCCGCTCTCGGAGATCCGCTCGATCGGGTCCCCGGCGAGCGCCACCTCGACCGGCCCGGCCCGCTTGGCGGTGTCGGCGAACTGCACGATGTCGTCGTAGGGGAGATCGGTCGACGCCGCGTCGAAAGTGACGGTGGCGTAACCGATCCGTCCGTCGGGAGAGAGCGTCGTGTCGGTGACCGAGCGCACGTGCGGCAGGGACCGGACTTGGCCGAGCATGGCGTCGATCGGCGCCCGGTCGGCGGCGAGGCCATTGTCGGCTTTCAGCACGATCTGCGCGTTCGCGCCGGACTGCGCGGAGTTCTTGAGCAGGTCCACGACCTGCTGGGATTCGGTGCCGGGCAACGAGTTGTCGTCGTGGAACGCGCTGCCGGCCAGTTGCGAGGTGAACGTGACGCCGATGAGGACCAGCGCCCAGAGCGCGACGGCGAGCCACCGGTGGCGTTGCGCCCAGCCGGCCAGCCGCGCCAGGCCGCCCCCGGAGGTACGAGTGATGGTGTCCATGGTGGACAAGGATTCGCGAGCGGGGCCCTACCGCGCGTCGCGCAGCGGAGGACACTTCGCGTGCTCCCGGCGGTGTCCCCTAAGGCCGGTCCCGTACACCTGGGGGAGTACGGGTCAGGGCGCCAGCCACCGCGGCGTCACCGCGCCGGACTCGTAGGCGAGGACGACCAGCTGCGCGCGATCGTGCATGCCGGTCTTGGTCATGATGCGGCTGACGTGCGTTTTCGCCGTCGCCGGGCTCAGCGTGAGCTCGCGCGCGATGTCGTCGTTCGACAGCCCGGCCGCGACCAGGGACAGCACCTCGCGCTCGCGGTCGGTGAGCCGGTCGAGCGCCGGGGACGGCGCCGGGCGGGTGCCGCGCGCGGCGAACTCCGCGATCAGCCGCCGGGTGATCGACGGCGCCAGCAGCGCGTCGCCGCGGGCGACCACGCGCACGGCGTGGATCAGCTCCTCGGGCTCGGTGTCCTTCACCAGGAACCCGCTCGCGCCCGCCCGCAGTGCGCCGTAGACGTCTTCGTCGAGGTCGAACGTCGTGAGGATGACGACCTTGGCCGGCACGCCGGGGTCTTCGAGGAGGTGCCGGGTGGCGGCGAGGCCGTCGAGCACCGGCATCCGGATGTCCATCAGGACGACGTCGGGGTGGTGGTCGTGCGCGGCCTGCAGCGCCTCGCGCCCGTCCGCGGCCTCGGCCACGACGGAGATGTCGTCCTCGCCATCCAAAATGGACCGGAAGCCGGCGCGGACGAGCCGCTGGTCGTCGACGAGCAGGACCCGGATCATCGGCCCATCATCGCACCGGCAGCCGGGCGCGCACGCGGTAACCGCCGTCTTCGCGCGGCGCCGCGGTCAGCTCGCCGCCGAGGGCCCGCGCGCGTTCGGCCATCCCGCGGATGCCGTTGCCCGCCGGCGCCGCGCCGCCGCGGCCGTCGTCGTCGACCTGAACGGACAGCTCGTCGGCGCCGTAGCCGAGCCGGACGACGACGGTCTTCGCGCCGGCGTGCTTGGCGACGTTCGTCAGCGCCTCCTGGACCACCCGGAACGCGGCGTGCTCGACGTCCGGGGGCAGGTCACGGGCGACGCCGTCGATCTCGGTGCGCACGGTCAGCCCGGAGGCGCCGACCGATTCGGCCAGCTCGGCGACCCGCTGGAGGCTCGGGCCGCCGGTCCGGCGGAGCATGCCGAGCGTCGCGCGCAACTCCTGGAGCGCGGTCTTGCTGGCGTCCTTGATGGCGCCGAGCGCTTCCTCGGCCTGCCCGGGCTCACGGCGGTGCAGCGCGGCGCCGGCCTGGACGTTGATCAGCGCGAGGTGGTGGCCGAGGACGTCGTGCAGCTCGCGGGCGATGCGCAGGCGTTCGTCGGTGGCGCGGGCCCGGGCCTCGGCCTCCTTGGTGCGCTCGGCTTCGGCGCGGTAGTGCGCGACGGCCCCGCCGGCGACCAGGGCGACGAACCAGCCGGTCATCAGGAAGAAGGCGAAGTTGTCGACGTGCCGCCCGGTCCGCGAGCCGATCTCCCCGGCGGCGACCCCGGCCATCGCGGCGACGACGAGCAGCGCGGCCCCGCGGATCCGCCCGGCCGCGGCGGCGTTGTAGAGCGCGTAGGCGAAGGCGAGCAGGACGAGACCGTCGGGATCGGTGAGCGGGTAGTAGAGGGCGCAGCAGCCGAGCGTGACCGTGGCGACGGTCAGGGGGAAGCGGCGCCGGAAGAAGAGGGCGGCACAGGCGAGGACGGTGAGCACCCAGCCGACGGCGGCGTGGTGCGCGGGCTTGGCCCCGTCGTTGAGCACGGCGAACAGCGAGCCGACGAGCACCGCGATGATGACCGCGAGCTCGGCCGCGTACCGCCGTAACCAGGACATACGGCGAGTTTAGGAGAACCGGCGTAACAACCGGGCGCGTTCGATCGACTCCTGCGGCATTGCTTCGTGGTGCTAAGGGAGTCGGCATGCGGATGAAGTTCGGTGCGGTGCTGGTCGCGGGTGTGCTGGTCGCGGGGTGTGGGGCCGGTGCCGTGCCGCCCAAGGACGCCGGGAACCTCGGGGTGGTCGCCCCCACCACGTCGGCGTATTCGATCCCGACGTACTCGGCGCCGACCGAGACGTCGACGTCGGTGCCGACGACGTCCGAAGCGCCGGTGGTCACCACGACCCCGGAGGCGCCGAAGACGGTCGCGCCCAAGGTGACCGCTCCGAAGGCGACCACGCCGCGGACCACCGCCCCGAGGACCACCGCGCAGGCCGCGCCGAAGCCGGCCGAGTGCGGTGCCGACTACTACCGGAACTCGGACGGCAACTGCGTCCACCGGCCCAGTGACAACCCGGCCGGCGCCACGGCCCTCTGCAAGGACGGCACCTACAGCTACAGCCAGCACCGCTCGGGCACCTGCTCCGGCCACGGAGGCGTCCGCACCTGGCTGTGACGAAACCGCCACTCGTACGGAAACCCGTCACCCCGTAGGTACAGTGCATGAAGTTGCATGACGCGTACTAAACACACACTGGGGGTGTGGTGGTGTCCCGTTCCGGCCGGGCGATCGTCGTGGTGCTCGCCTCGTGCGGGCTCGTTGCCTCCTTCATGCAGACGCTGGTCGTGCCGCTGATCCCGGTCTTCCCGCGGCTGCTGCACGCGTCCCCGGCCGACGCGTCCTGGGTGGTCACCGTGACGCTGCTGGCCGCGTCCGTCGTCACCCCCGTCAGCGGGCGGCTCGGGGACCTCTACGGCAAACGGCGGATGATCCTCGTCAGTCTCGGGCTGCTCATCGCCGGCTCGGTCGTGTCCGCGACGACCAGCGCGCTCGCCTTCCAGATCCTCGGCCGCGGGCTGCAGGGCTGCGCGATGGGCGTGATCCCGCTCGGCATCAGCATCATGCGCGACGAACTGCCGCCCGAACGCGTCGGTGGCGCGATCTCGCTGATGAGCGCGACGCTCGGGGTCGGCGGCGCCATCGGGCTGCCGGTCGCGGCCGTGGTGGCCGAGAACGCCGACTGGCACGTGCTCTTCTGGACCGCCGCCGGGCTCGGGCTGGCCTGCGCGCTGCTGATCCTCACCGTGGTCCCCGAGTCGCCGGTGCGGACGCCCGCGCCGTTCGACTACTTCGGCGCCTTCGGCCTGGCCGCCGGGCTGCTCTGCCTGCTGCTGCCGGTGGTCAAGGGCGGGACCTGGGGCTGGACCAGCGCTCGGACGCTCGGGCTGGCCGCGGCCGCCGTCGTCGTCCTGCTCGGCTGGGGCGTCTACCAGCTGCGCCGCCGCGATCCGCTGGTCGACCTGCGGGTGTCCGCGCGCCGCCCGGTGCTGTTCACGAACCTCGCGTCGATCATGGTCGGCTTCGCCCTGTATGCCATGGCGTTGTCGTTCCCGCAGCTGCTGCAGGCGCCGGCGTCGACCGGCTACGGGCTGGGCCAGACGCTGGTCGAGTCCGGCCTCACGCTGGCCCCGAACGGCCTGGTGATGATGCTGCTCTCGCCGGTTTCCGCACGGCTCATCGCCCGGTTCGGCCCGCGCCCGACGCTGATCAGCGGCTCGCTGGTGATCGCCGCCGGGTACGCGTTCGCGATCGTGCTCATGGACAACGCCGCCGAGCTGATCACGGCGTCGGTGATCATCGGGGCCGGCGTCGGCATCGCGTACGCGGCGATGCCCGCGCTGATCATGGGTTCGGTGCCGATCACCGAAACGGCGTCGGCGAACGGCCTGAACTCCCTGATGCGCGGCGTCGGCACGGCCGTCTCCAGCGCGGTGATGGCGGCGATGCTGGCCCAGCTGACCATCACCGTCGGCGGGCTGCCGGTGCCGTCGCTGTTCGGCTTCCGCGCGACGTTCGCGGTGGCCGCGTTCGCCGCGCTGGCGGGGGCGCTGCTCGCGGCGCTGGTCCCGCGGACGCGGACCGCGCCGGAGCTCGTCGCCGTCTAGTTCTTGCGGGCCACCAGGGCCAGGCCGCCGCATTCCGCGGGGTCGGGCGGCATTTCCGCGGGGTTGTCCGGCCGCCACTCGGGGATGAACACGATGCCCGGGTCGACGATCTCGAAGCCGTCGACCAGCGCCTGGAGCTCGTCGGCCGAGCGCGGGGTCACCGGGTTCGCGCTCTTCTGGTACATCGCGACCGCACGGGCCGTGTCGTCGCTCTGCTGCTCGTAGGTGGCGGACGACAGCGCGAGGTAGCTGCCGGGCGCGAGCGCGTCGCGGTAGGCGGCGATCAGCCCGGCCGGGTTGCGCTCGTCCGGGATGAAGTGCACGAACAGCGCCATCACGACCATCACCGGCTGGTCCAGGTCGAGCATCATCTCGGTGATGTCGTGCTCGAGGACGTCGTCGGGGAACTCGGCGTCGGCGTGCACCATGGCCGCGTTGTCGTTGTCCTCCAGCACGATCTCGCTGTGCGCGACGGCGACCGGCTCGTTGTCGACGTAGACGACGCGCGCGCCGGCGTCGACGGCCTGGGCGACTTCGTGCACGTGCCCGACCGTCGGCATCCCCGAACCGATGTCGAGGAACTGCCGGATGCCCTGGTCCATCCCGAACCGGATGGCCCGGCGCAGCCACTGCCGGTTGAGCCGGGCCCGCTCACGCGCGTTCGGCTGCGCGGCCAGCACCTGCTCGGCGAACATCCGGTCGACGGCGTAGTTGAGCTGCCCGCCGAGGATGTAGTCGTACACGCGCGCGGCGTTGGGCTTGTCGAGGTCGATGCCCCGCCGCGCGTACTCGTCTTCGCTCATCCGCCGCTCCCCGGAAGTCAGGTGTGCCGCGAGAATAGCCGCTCAGTTCCGGCGGGCCACCAGGGCCAGCTGACTGGCCTGCTCCGGGTGCTCGCCGACCTCGGCGGGGTCGTCCGGCCGCCACTCCGGCGTGAACACGATCCCCGGCGGCACGATCTCGAAGCCGCCGACCAAGGCGCGCAGCTCCTCCCGCGACCGCGCGAAGACGTCCGTGACGCTCTGCTGGTACAGCTCCGCCGCGCGGCGGACCTCCTCGCCCTGCCCTTCGAACGTGCCCGACGACAGCGCCAGGTAGCTCCCCGGCGCGAGCGCGTCCCGGTAGGCCGCGATCAGCCCCGCCGGATCCCGCGAGTCCGGGACGAAGTGGATGAACGCCGCCATGATCAGCATCACCGGCTCGGTGAAGTCCAGCAGCTGCTCGGTCGCCGGGTGCCCGAGGACGTCGGCCGGGCGCTCCGCGTCCGCCTGCACCATCTCCGCGTTGTCGTTGTCCTGCAGGACGATCTCGCTGTGCGCGACGGCGATCGGCTCGTTGTCGACGTACACCACCCGGGACGCCGGGTCGATCGACTGCGCGACCTCGTGCACGTGCCCGACCGTCGGCGTGCCCGAACCGACGTCCAGGAACTGGCGGATCCCCTGCGAAGCGCCGAAACGCACTACGCGGCGCAGCCACCGGCGGTTGAGCACGGCCAGTTCCCTGGCCTCCGGCCGCACCTGGAGGATCCGCTCGGCGAACTCCCGGTCGATCGCGTAGTTGAGCTTGCCGCCGATCAGGTAGTCGTACACGCGCGCCGCGTTCGGCTTGTCGACGTCGATGCCGCGCGGCGCACGGTCGCCGGCCATCACCGCTCCTTGCGGCCCACCAGCGCGAGGCCGCCCGACTGCTCCGGCGGGTCTTCGAGCGGGCCGTCCGGACGCCATTCCGGCGTGAAGACGATCCCCGGCGGCAGGACTTCGAAGCCCGTCACCAGCGCCCGCAGTTCGTCGGGTGACCGCAGGGTCAGCGGCGTGCCGCTCTTCTCGTACAGCGCGACCGAGCGCTGAGTCTCCTCGCCCTGTCCTTCCCAGGTGCCCGACGACAGCGCGAGGTAGCTGCCCGGCGCGAGGACGTCGCGGTAGGTGCCGATCAGCCCGGCGGGGTCCCGCGAGTCGGGGATGAAGTGCACGAACGCCGCCATGATCACCATCACCGGCTCGCCGAAGTCCAGCAGCTCCTCGGTGACCGGGTGCTCCAGCACCTCGTCCGGACGCTCGGCGTCGGCCTGCACCATGGCGGCGTTCTCGTTGCCCTCCAGCACGATCTCGCTGTGCGCGACGGCGATCGGCTCGTTGTCGACGTACACCACCCGCGACTTCGGGTCGATCGCCTGGACGACCTCGTGCACGTGCCCGACCGTCGGCATCCCCGAACCGATGTCCAGGAACTGCCGGATGCCCTGCTCGGCGCCGAACCGCACGGCGCGGCGCAGCCAGGCCCGGTTGGTCAGCGCCATGTGCTGCGCGTTCGGCAGCACGCCCAGGACGCGGTCGGCGAACATCCGGTCGACGGCGTAGTTGAGCTTGCCGCCGATCATGTAGTCGTACACGCGCGCGGCGTTCGGTCTTTCGAGGTCGATGCCCCGCTTCGCGTGTTCGTCGTCGCTCATCCGCCGCTCCCGGGTCGAAGGTGTGACGGGAGAATAGTCCGGTTCACAGCAGTGGCGGCACCGCGGCGTCGATGAGGTGCGGGCCGGGCTCGGCGAAGGCGCGCTGGAGCTGTTCGGCGAGCTCTTCGGCCGTGGTCGCCCGGGACGCGGGCACGCCCATGCCCTCCGCGATCTTCACGAAGTCCATGTCCGGCCGGGAAAGATCGAGCAGGTCGTTCGCCTTCGGGCCGCCCGAAGCCGCGCCGACGCGCTGCAGCTCCAGCCGCAGGATCGCGTACGCGCGGTTGTTGAGCAGCACCGTCGTGACGTTCAGGTTCTCCCGGGCCTGCGTCCACAGCGCCGAAATCGTGTACAGCGCACTTCCGTCGGACTGCAGGTTCAGCACCGGCCGGTCCGGCGCCGCGACGGCCGCGCCGGTGGCCACCGGCATGCCGTAGCCGATCGCGCCGCCGGTCAGCGTGAGGACGTCGTGCCGCGGCGCGCCCGCCGTCGCCATCGGCAGCATCAGGCCGGAGGTGTTGGCCTCGTCGGCGATGATCGCGTTCTCCGGCAGCAGCGCCCCGATCACCTCGACCCAGTTCTGCGGGGTCAGCGGCCCGCTGGGCAGCGCCGGCCGCGATTCCGGCGCCAGCACGGGCTCGGTGTCCGCGGCGACCAGCTCGGCGACCTCGTTCAGCGCGCGCGTGACGTCCTGCCCGACCGACGCCAGCGTGTGCACCTGGGCGCCTTCGGGCACCAGGTCGCTGGCCTTGCCCGGGTAGGCGAAGAACGACACCGGCGCCTTCGTGCCCGCGACGACGACGTGCTTGATCCCGTCGAGCTGGTAGGCGACCTGCTCGGCGAGGTAGCCGAGCCGCTCGATCGCGGGCAGCCCGGCGCCGCGCTCCAGCCGCGCCGGGAACGTCTCGACGAACACCTTGGCGCCGGTCGCGGCGCCGATGCGGCTGGCGGCGCGCAGGCCTTCCTCGCGGCACGCGCCGCCGCCGACGAGCAGGGCCACCGGCTCACCGGTGCCGAAGACCGCGGCGACGTCCTTGACGGTCGTCGCGTCGACGGCCTGCGGCACGCGCGGCGGGATCGGCGCGCAGGTCTCGCCGCCCTCGCCCCACGAAGCGTCCGCGGGCAGGATCAGCGTGGCGACCCGGCCGGGCGCGTCCTGCGCGGCGGCGACCGCGGCGGCGGCGTCCGCACCGACGTCCTTGGTGTGCTCCGAGCGGCGCACCCAGCCTTCCAGCGAGCCCGCGACGGCCTCGATGTCCGACTCCAGGGGCGCGTCGTACTGCTTGTGGTAGGTCGCGTGGTCGCCGACGACGTTGACGACCGGCGTGTGCGCGCGCCGCGCGTTGTGCAGGTTCGCCAGGCCGTTGCCCAGGCCGGGGCCCAGGTGCAGCAGCGTCGCGGCGGGCTTGCCCGCGATCCGCGCGTACCCGTCGGCCGCGCCGGTGACGACGCCTTCGAACAGGGCGAGCACGCCCCGCATCTCGGGGACGGAGTCGAGCGCGGCGACGAAGTGCATCTCCGACGTGCCCGGGTTCGCGAAGCACACCTCGACGCCGGCGTCGACCAGCGTGCGGATCAGGGACTGGGCGCCGTTCAGCTCGCTCATGCTTTTCCTTCGGGGAAGAGAACGCCGGGGTTGAGGATCCCGGCGGGGTCGAAGCTCTGCTTGATCCGGCGCATCAGCTCGATCTTCGCCGGGTCTTCGAGTTCGGAGTGGTAGTGCGCCTTGGTGCGGCCGAGGCCGTGCTCGCCGGAGATCGCGCCGCCGAGTTCCATGGCGTAGGCGAAGACGTCGGTGAGCAGCTGCTTCCGCTTGGCGTCGTCCTTGCAGAAGATGCCGAGGTGGACGTTGCCGTCGCCGGCGTGCCCGCAGCCGAGCGCGCCGCCGCCGGCGGCCATCGCCAGTTCACGCGCCTTCGAGATGAACTGCGGCATCGCGGTGCGCGGCACGACAACGTCGATCACGTCGTCGGCGCCGGCCGCCTTCGCGGTCCAGAACGCCTTCTCCCGGGCTTCGATGAGCTTGCGGGCGGCGTTGCCTTCGAGGACGTAGACGTCGGTGGCACCCAGCTCGCTCAGCAGCTCGCCGACGGTTTCGACGTCTTCCCCGAGGCGCCCGGTCTCACGATTTTCCAGCGCCACCACGAGGTACGCCTCGCTGGTCTCGCGGATCTCGTCCGGCACACCCAGTTCGAGCTTCTCGTTGTAGACGATCGCCGCCATCGTCAGGTTGTCGATGTACTCGAGGATGTGCGGCGCAAGGCCGCTGGAGAGGACCTCCGGCACGGCGGCCATGACCTGGCCGAAGTCGCCGAAGGGGGCGAGCACGGTGGCGCCGTGGGCCAGCCGCGGGTGCAGCTTGACGGTGATCTCGGTGGCCAGCGCGAGCGTGCCCTCGGAGCCGATGATCAGCTGCGTGAGGTCGTAGCCGGTGGAAATCTTCGACGTCTTGCCGCCGGTCCGGATGATCTCGCCGGTCGGCAGCACGGCCTGCAGGCCGAGCACGTTGTTGCGGGTGACGCCGTACTTGACCGCGCGCATCCCGCCGGCGTTGGTGCCGACGTTCCCGCCGACGCTCGCGCTGAGCTCACCGGGGTAGACGGTGTAGCCGAGCCCGGCTTCGGCGGTCTTGGCGTCGAGTTCGGCGAGGGTGACGCCGGGCTGGACGACGGCGACGTGGTTCCCGGTGTCGACTTCGAGGACGGCGTTCATCCGCTCGAAGGAGATCAGCAGCCCGTCCGCCTGCGGCCGGGCCGCCCCGGACAGCCCGCTGCCGGAGCCGCGGGCCGTCACGGGGACGTTGTGTTCCGAAGCGGCTTTCAGCAGCTCCGCGACTTCTTCTGCCGTTGCCGGCTTCGCGACGTACGCAGGCTTCTGCGGTTCCGCCGTCAGCGCTTCGTCGTGCGCGTAGTCCTCCGAGATCGCCTCGCCCGTCAGCAGGTTTCCGTCCCCGACGATCTCGGCCAGGCGTGCCGCCACGTCGCCCATCGGCAGTTTCTCCTCCGCGCCGTCGCTGTGGTTACCGCAGCGTAGTACGTACCGGCGGTACGCCGCCATGAAGGATTTTCACGTTCTTGCGCGGAGGAGGTTCGCCGGTCAGTTCGCCGTGGTCAGAGCGTCCTGGAGCAGGGTCAGCGCCTGCCTCGCGACGACGTTGAACAGGCCCATGGTCGTGTCCGGCCGGGCGAACACGACCAGCAGGATCGGCCCCTGCACGGGGAAGACGCAGACGTGCCCGAGCGAACCCTGGAACATCGCGCCGCGGGCCTCGCCGAGGCCCGCCTGCCCGATGAACCTCGTGGCCAGCCCGACCGCGGCGGCGGACATGGCCGCCACGCTGTCGTCTTCGATCTCCCGGGTGTCGCTGGCCAGCAGCAGGCCGTCCCGGCTGGCCACCAGGAGCCCGGTGATGTTGGCCCGGTCGACCCGGTCGCGGATCTCGTCGAGGGCCTTGGCCGCGGCCTTGGCGTCGGGGTGGGCCTCCCGGGGTCCCTTCTGGACGGGGAAGGCCGGGGTCGCACCGAGCTTGCGCGTCGGCAGCGGCACCGGGGTGCCGGGTACTTCGGCCGGCATCCCCGTCACACGACCAGCTCGGCTTCGATGTTCTTGAGGTAGTGCCGCGCCAGCGCGAGGTTGGCCCGCTCCCGGTCCAGGACGAGGTACAGGAACAGCGCGGAGTCGTGCTTGGCCGGCTTGAGCAGGCGGATCAGGTGGTACTGGCGACCGAGCGTGATGAGGATGTCCTCGATCTCGTCGTTGAGCCGCAGCGCGGAGATCACGCGCAGCTTGGAGCGGACGACCTCGGTGTTGCCCGCGGCCGCGGTGTCGAGGTCCAGCCAGTCGCCGCCGCCCAGCGTCCCGAGGGCCATCCCGCTTTCGTAGTCGACCAGGGCGGCACCGACCGCGCCGGTGATGGAAAGCGCTTCCTTCAAGGCTGTTTCGATGTTCATGGGGCTCGTCTTCTCCCTTGTCCCGACGCCTTGACGTGCCGACCCGGTGGTCAGGTGCGATCACCCTAGAGTTGCCTGAGGCGTCAGCATATCCCCAAACGGAGCAATCAAATTGCTCCAATGGCGCTATTAGATAACGCAAAGTGCAAGTTGCAGATTTGGCTCAGACTAAATCTCTGGTGGGTGACGGGGTCGGCGGCGAAGCTTCCGGCATGACCTCGACGTACACCTTCGAAGACGGCCTTTCCGTGCACCGCCTGGGGTTCGGCGCGATGCGGCTCACCGAGTGGGACCACGTGCGCGACGGTGCCGCCGCGGTCGCGCGCCGCGCGGCCGACCTCGGCGTGACGTTCTTCGACACCGCCGACGCCTACGACCTCGGCCTGAACGAGGAGCTGCTCGCCGACGCGCTCCACCCGTACCCGGGGCTGCTCATCGCGACGAAGTGCGGGCACGCCCGCCCGAGCCGCGGCGAGTGGGTCCCGCTCGGCCGGCCCGAATACCTCCGGCAGCAGGCGGAACTTTCGTTGCGGCGCCTGCGCGTCGACCGGCTCGAGCTGCTGCAGCTGCACCGGGTCGACCCGCAAGTGCCGCTGGCCGACCAGATCGGCGCGCTCGCCCGGCTGCGCGACGAGGGCAAGGTCGCCCGGATCGGGCTGTCCGAAGTGACCGTCACGCAGCTGGCCGAGGCGCAGGCGATCGCGCCGATCGCGAGCGTCCAGAACCGCTACAACCTGACCGACCGCGCGTCCGAGGACGTCCTCGACCACTGCGAGCGCAACGGAATCGCGTTCGTCCCGTGGCTCCCGATCGCCCGCGGTGACCACGCCACGGCGGACGGCGTGCTGGGCAAGGTCGCGGCCGGCGTCGGCGCGACCCCCGCTCAGGTGTCCCTCGCCTGGCTGCTGCGCCGGTCGCCGGTGGTGATCCCGATCCCGGGGACGTCGTCGATCGCGCACCTGGAGGAAAACTGCGCCGCGGCGGAGGTCGTGCTCTCCGACGCCGATCTCGCGCAGCTGGGCTGAGCTCGGCCCGGCCGCGGAAAACCGCGGCCGGGCCGGGGGATCAGGCGCGGGCGAACGAGAGCGTTTCGCCCTCGACACCCCGCAACCACAGGTCCTGCGCGGCCGCCGCCATCTCGGCCAGGCCTTCCTCGATCGTGGCGAACACGTTGCCGGGCACCCAGCCCGCGTCGCCGTTGATCAGCAGGTTGTTGCGGCCGTAGAAGATCGCCAGGTCGGTCGCGCCCTGGTCGCTGTGCGCTTCGCTGCCTTCGTCGTAGCCGTACGCCGGATTGCCGATTTCCCAGGCCTCGAAACCGAAGTACACGACGTCGCCGGGGATCGGCGTGATCGTCGGGTTCTCCCGGCCCGGCTTGGGTTCGGCGAACGGCGGTACGAGCGTGTAGACCTCGTTGCGCGCGTACTTGGCGTGGTAGGCGGATCCGCTCTGCGGCAACGCGTCCCAGACCGCCTTGCAGGTGCGCGGTGCCTCGTCGTCCAGCAGCCGGGCCCGGCAGGAGACGCCGCGCTTGTCCAGGGTGATCGTGATGTACCGGGCCATGCTCAGCTCCCCGTGACCGAAGCGACGACGTCGCCCCAGATCCGCAGCGCGTCGTCGACCTGCTCGGCGGTGACGACCAGCGGCGGCACCATCCGGACGACGTTCATGTACGGCCCGCAGGTGAGCAGCAGCAGCCCGTTCTTCGCCGCCGCCTGCTGCGCGGCCTGCGCGGTGGCCGTGTCCGGTTCGCCGTCGGCCGTGGTGAACTCCGAGCCGACCAGCAGCCCGAGCCCGCGCACCTCGCCGATCGACGGCGTCTTGTCCGCGATCACCCGCGCGCCTTCGAGGAGCTGGCGGCCGCGCTCGGCGGCGTTCTCGACCAGGTTCTCCTGCTGGATGACCTCGAGCGTCGCGATCGCCGCGGCGCACGAAACCGCGTTGCCGCCGTACGTCCCGCCCTGCGAGCCCGGGAACGCCTTCGCCATCAGCTCCTGCGAAGCGGCGATGCCGGACAGCGGGAAGCCGCTCGCCAGGCCCTTCGCGATGAGGACGATGTCGGGGGAGACGTCGAAGTGGTCGTGGCCCCAGAACTTCCCGGTGCGGCCGAAGCCGGTCTGGATCTCGTCGACGACCAGCAGGATGCCGTGCCGGTCCGCGCGTTCGCGCAGCCCGGCCAGGAACTCGGTGTTCGCCGGGACGTACCCGCCCTCGCCGAGCACGGGCTCGACGAACATCGCGGCGGTCTCGTTCGGCGCGCTGACCGTCTGGAAGAGGTAGTCCAGCTCGCGCAGCGCGAACTTCGTCGCCGTCTGCTCGTCCCAGCCGTAGTGGTAGGCGTACGGGAACGGCGCGACGTGCACGCCGGCCATCAGCGGACCGATGCCGGCGCTGAACCGCGTCCCGGACGTCGTCATGGTGGCGGCGGCGACGGTGCGGCCGTGGAAACCGCCCTGGAAGACGATGACGTTCGGGCGTTTCGTCGCCTGCCGCGAGAGCCGCAACGCCGCTTCGACGGCTTCGCTGCCGGAGTTGGCGTAGAAGAGCGAGTCGAGCCCGCTCGGCAGGACCCCGCCGAGGCGTTCGGTCAGCTCGAGGAGCGGCTTGTGCATGACCGTCGTGTATTGGCCGTGGACGAGCTTGCCGATCTGCTCCTGCGCCGCCCGCACGACGTGGGGGTGGCAGTGCCCCGTGCTCGTGACGCCGATGCCGGCGGTGAAGTCCAGGTGCCGTTTGCCGTCGACGTCGTAGAGGTAGACCCCTTCACCGTGGTCGACCACGACGGGCGTTGCCTGCTTGAGCAGCGGAGAGAGCTGGGCCACAGCGTGCTCCTCGGTCGGTTCGAGCGGGTTGTCGATTGTTGACAATATCCATAGCATGGCCTCCGGGACAACACGTGAGGAGCAGGTCGGCATGAGCGCGAGCACCGAGACCGGCGTCGTCGAGGCGGTCGGCAAGGAACTGTTCATCGGCGGCAAGTGGGTTGCCGCGCAGGACGGGAAGACGTTCCCGGTGGTCGACCCGGCCACCGGGAAGGAGCTGTGCCACGTCGCCGACGCCTCGCCGTCGGACGGCGTCGCGGCGCTGGACGCCGCCGTCGCGGCCCAGGCCGATTTCGCGAAGATGGCGCCTCGCGAGCGCGGCGAGATCCTGCGCCGCGCCTACGAGCTGCTGATGCAGCGCCAGGAAGAACTGGCGTTGCTGATGACCCTGGAGATGGGCAAGCCGCTCGCCGAGTCGAAGGGCGAGATCGCCTACGCCGCCGAGTTCTTCCGCTGGTTCGCCGAGGAGGCCGTCCGCATCGACGGCGGCTACGCGACCGCCCCGAACGGCGCCGGCCGGTTCCTGATCACCAAGCAGCCGGTCGGGCCGACGCTGCTGATCACGCCGTGGAACTTCCCGATGGCGATGGGCACGCGCAAGATCGGCCCGGCGATCGCCGCGGGCTGCACGTCGGTGATCAAGCCGGCCGCGCAGACGCCGCTGTCGATGCTCGCGCTGGCCGGCATCCTCGCTGAGGCGGGCCTGCCCGAAGGCGTGCTGAACGTCGTGACGACCAGCGACTCCGGCGGCGTGATGGAGCCGCTGATCCGCGACGGCCGCGCCCGCAAGCTGTCCTTCACCGGCTCCACCGGCGTCGGCCGCAAGCTGCTGGAACAGTGCGCCGACAAGGTTTTGCGGACGTCGATGGAGCTGGGCGGCAACGCGCCCTTCCTGGTCTTCGACGACGCGGACATGGACGCCGCCATCGACGGCGCGATGCAGGCGAAGATGCGCAACATCGGCGAGGCGTGCACCGCGGCGAACCGGTTCTACGTGCAGCGCGGCGTCGTCGACGAGTTCGCGCGGCGCCTGACCGAGCGCATGCAGGCGCTGCCGATGGGCCGCGGCACCGAGAAGGACGTCGTGGTCGGCCCGCTGATCGACGACAAGGCCGTCGAGAAGGTGACGGAACTGGTCAAGGACGCCACCGACCGCGGTGCCCGGGTCCTCACCGGCGGCTCGGGCGTCGACGGCCCGGGGCACTTCTACCAGGCCACCGTGCTCACCGACGTCCCGCAGGAGGCGCGGCTGACGCACGAGGAGATCTTCGGGCCGGTCGCCCCGATCACGCCGTTCGACACCGAAGAAGAGGCCGTCGCGAAGGCGAACGACACCGAGTTCGGCCTGGTTTCCTACGTCTTCACCAGCGATCTCAAGCGCGCGCTGCGGGTCTCGGAAGCCCTGGAGGCCGGGATGATCGGGCTCAACCAGGGGATCGTGTCGAATCCGGCGGCGCCGTTCGGCGGGATCAAGCAGTCCGGGCTCGGCCGTGAGGGCGGGTCGGTCGGCATCGACGAGTTCCTCGAGACCAAGTACATCGCGGTGGCCCTGTGAGCGGGTACCGCATCGCGAGCATCCCGGGCGACGGGATCGGCGTGGACGTCACGGCCGAGGCCCGCAAGGTCCTCGACCGGGCGGCCGCTTTGTTCGATTTTTCCTTGGAGTGGACCGAGTTCGACTGGAGCTGCGAGCGGTACGCCCGGGTCGGCGCGATGATGCCGGAGGACGGGGTCGCGCAGCTCTCGGCGTTCGACGGCATCCTGCTCGGCGCGGTCGGTTTCCCCGGCGTCCCGGACCACGTTTCGCTGTGGGGCCTGCTGATCCCGCTGCGGCGGGCGTTCCAGCAGTACGTCAACCTGCGTCCGGTGCGGCTGCTGCCGGGGACGACGTCCGTGCTGGCCGGGCGGAAGGCCGAGGAGCTGGAGCTGGTCATCGTCCGGGAGAACTCCGAAGGGGAGTACTCGGCGGTCGGCGGGCGGCACAACGCCGGGCGGCCGGACGAGTTCGTGCTGCAGGAGTCGGTTTTCACGCGGGTCGGCGTCACGCGGATCATCCGGTACGCGTTCGAACTGGCGCGGACGCGGTCGGCGCGGGTCTGCTCGGCGACGAAGTCGAACGGGCTGATCCACTCGATGCCGTTCTGGGACGAGATCTTCGCCGAGGTCGCGGCGGAGTTCCCGGACGTACACAGTGAACAGATGCACGTGGACGCGCTGGCGGCGCGGATGGTGCAGGCGCCGGACCGGCTCGACATCGTGGTGGCGTCGAACCTCTTCGGCGACATCCTGAGCGACCTCGCGGCCGCCATCACCGGCGGCCTCGGCATGGCCCCGTCCGGAAACATCAACCCATCAGGTGAATTCCCGTCGATGTTCGAGGCGGTCCACGGGAGCGCCCCGGACATCGCGGGACAGGGGATCGCCAACCCCGTGGCGCAGGTCCTGGCGGCCGCGATGCTGGTCGAACACCTGGGCGAAACCGTTGCGGCGCAAGCGATCCGCGCCGCGGTGGACCGCGTGCTCGACGAGGGCCGGGTGCGCACGCCCGACCTCGGCGGCACGGATACCACAGAACGGCTCGGCACGGCGGTGGCCGAAGCGCTGGGCTGAGTTTTGTCGGTGCCCTCCGGCACGGTGGACCACGAGCCCACCGAGGGGGAGGAGTCACCGATGTGCTTCGAGTGCGAGAACCCGGACAGATCCGGTTACCTGGAACGGCTTCGCGGCGGCGTGGCCGACCGGGGCTGGCTGGTGCAGGGAGTGGAGAGAGAGCGGGGCCGTACCCGCCGTGGGCCTACACGATCGGCCTGAGCGGGTACGGCTTGCCGGAGCTGGTCGTCACCGGCCTGCCGATGCTCGCGGCCGGCGCCCTGCTGAACGCCCTGGCGTCCCACACCCTGCACGGCCCGCCGTTCGCGGCGGGTGACCACATCCCGTTGCGCGACGGCCCGCTGATCGAGGTCGTCTCGCTCGCCGAGCCGTCGGCCCACCTGGTCTTCGCGGCGGCGCTGTACGGCCCGCAAATCCGCGCGCTGCAACTGGTCCACGCAGACACCCAGGGCCGCTTCCCCTGGTCCCCCGACTACCGCGACGGCCGCGCCGGCCAGCCCGTCCTGGGACCCCGCCATGCGAACTGACCCCCGTGAGTTCCGCCCCCAATCACGCGAGTTCCGGCCTCAATCACGCGAGTCCCGGCCACAATCACACGAGTCCCGGTCCCCTTCACACGAGTCCCGGCCCCGGCCGAGCGTGTCGTCCGCCCAATCACGCGTGTCGACCGCCCGATCACGCGAGATGCCCGCCCAACCACGCAAGATGCCTCGCTGGGCACCCGTGTCGACCGCTCAATCACCCGTGTCGGCTCTGCGGTCACGCGTTTCCCGGCACCGGCGGAGCTTCCCCGTCCCGCAGGCTCGTGCCCGGCGCGAGCCGCTGCACCGCGTCCTCCATGTGGGCCTCCAGCAGCGTCAGCGCCGTCTCCTCGTCGCCGTCGCGCAGGGCCTGGATCAGCTTCGTGTGCTCCTCCACCCGCTCCTCGACCCGCTGGTACGTGCTCTGCAACGCCGTCAGGCACATCCGCGTCTCGATCAGCAGCGTCCGGGCCATCCGCACCAGCCGTTTGCTGCCGGAGGCGTTGATCAGCGCCTCGTGGAACTTCAGGTCCGCCGTGGAGAGCGCCGTGGGGTCGTCCTCGCTCGCCGCCGTCGCCATCTCGGTGACGGTCTGCTCGAGCACGTCCGCGATCCGGTCGCGGTCGCCGCCGCGCAGGGCGCGCAGCATGGCCGCCCGCTCGATCGCGGATCGGGCCGCGTAGATGTCGTAGACGTCGCCCGGTTCGAGGTCGATGACGAACAGCCCGCGGTGTCTTTCGCTCCGCAGCAGCCCTTCGGACACCAGGTGCTGCATGGCTTCCCGGAGCGGCCCCCGTGACACCTGGAACCGCGCGGCCAGCTCGGTCTCGCCGAGCTGGGTCCCGGGCGGGAGAGCGCCCGTCATGATCGCGTCACGCAGCTGGCGCGCGATCACGGCGGCCGTCGACTCGCGGCTCACCGGCTCGATCTCGGGCAGCATGCCCGGTGGCAGGGCCATCTCAGGCGCCCCCGTCCGGCAGGTGCCGGAAGAGCGCGCCGAGCGAGCGGACGAGCCGGTGCTGCCCGGTCAGGCGCAGGCCCTCCCAGACCGTGACCTGGTTGGCGGTCAGCACGGGCTTGCGGAGCGCGGCCTCCACGGCGTTGATCTCGCCGAGGGTGCGCATGGCGGTGTCCGGCACGAGCACCGCTTCGGCGTCCGGGTGGTCGTGGCCGACGGCGAGCTCGACGACGGCCTCCGGGGTCATCGCGCCGACCTCGGCCGCCGTGACGATGTCCGCGCTGGCCATCGAGACGACCTCGATGCCGCCGGCCTGGAGGAAGTCGGCGAACAGCCGGGCGATGTCGTCCGGGTAGCTGGCGGCGACGGCGACCCGTCGAGCGCCCAGCGCACGCGCGGCGTGCACGAACGCGAAGGAGGTGCTGGAGGCCGGGACACCGGCGACGGCGGCGAGACGGTCGGCCTGGTCGCGGGCGCCGTCCCAGCCGTAGACGAAGCTGCCGCTGGTGCAGGCCCAGATGACGGCGGCGGGCTCGTGCTTGGCGAGGAGGGCGGCACCGTCGGCGAGGCGGGCCTCGCTGCCGAGGTCGAGCAGCTCGGCCACCGCGTGCTTGTCGGTGCCGTAGATGTGCTCGACGGCCAGGCGGATGTCGCCCTCGTCGACGGCCATGCCGCCGAGCAGCTGCTCGGCCAGCGGGTAGTCGTCTTCGGCCGCGTGGTCGGGGTAGATGAAACCGATGGTGGTCACGGAACCTCCGGAGGGGACGCAAATTGTCGACAATCCTAGAGGGGAGGTCAAGGAATACCCTTCACGACACGTCACGAAGCCACCTCCCGGGTCCGACGATGGGGAGGTTCATCCGGCGCAGGCACGCCCACATCGTCAGCTGGTTGGCGGTGAGCACCGGTTTGCCGAGCGCGGCTTCCAGGGGTTCGATCAGGTCGTAGGTGGGGAGGTTGGTGCAGCTGACGAAGATCGCTTCGGCGTCGCCGTGGTCGGCGGCGAGGATGCGCTCGGCGATGGTCCGGTAGCTGACCTTCCAGATGCCGCCGCCCAGGCCGAGGTGGTCGCTGGCGACGGTCGTGACGTCCAGCTCGGCGAGGAAGTCGTGCAGGGCGCGGGTCAGGTCGGCGTCGTACGGCGTGAGCACCGAGACGCGGTGGAGGTCGAGCTGGTGCAGCACTTCGGCCAGCGCGCCCGAGGTGGTGACGGCGTCCGGCGCGCCGGCGTCGCAGATCGCCTTGGTCAGCGAGCGCTCGTAGTCGACGCCGTTGACGAAGCTGCCCGACGTGCAGAGGTAGGCGACGACCTCGGGCTCGACGTGCAGCACGTCGCGGGTCGCGCTCGCCAGGTGGTGGCTGTCGCTGACCAGGCGGGCCATCTCCATGCTGACCGGCACGGGCTCGTACGGCGTGCGGGCGAGGTGGAGGGACACCTCCATCGGCACCCAGCGCCAGAGCTCGCGCTCCAGCGCGAGGTCGAAGGGGGCGATGACCCCGATGCCGCGTTGCGCCAGCGGGCCGTCGAACGCCAGGAAGTCGAAATCCAAGGCTCAGCCTCCGGAATACGTCTGTACTTGACAGTCCGGTGCTCCGGGGGTCGTTCCTCGGATTGTTGACAATCATACGAGTCACTTTTACCGTGTCAACGTGATCGCCTCGGAACACCGGGAAGCCCCCGTCCTGGCAGTGCTCTGCGGCGAGTCCCGCCCACCGGACATGCGTGCTGTCGAATCCGGGGCGGTCGTGCGTTACACGGACGCGGCGGGTCTCGCCGAAGCGTTGTCCGGAGCGGACGCCCTCTTCGTCTACGACTTCCTGTCGACGGCCGTCCCCGGCGCGTGGCACGCGGCCGACCGGTTGCGCTGGCTGCACATCGCCAGCGCCGGGGTCGACCCCGTGCTGTTCCCCGGGCTGCGCGAAAGTGACGTCGTCCTGACGAACTCGCGGGGTGTCTTCGACGACGCCATCGCGGAGTACGTGCTGGGCGTCGTCCTCGCTTTCGCGAAGGACTTCGCGCGCTCGCACGACCTGCAGCGCGAAGGCCGCTGGCTGCACCGGGAGACCGAGCGGGTCGCCGGGCGCGAAGTGCTGGTGGTCGGCACCGGGCCGATCGGCCGGGCCATCGCGCGGCTACTGCGCGCGGCCGGCATGCGGGTGAGCGGCGCCGGCCGCCGTGAGCGCACCGGCGACCCGGACTTCGGCGTCGTGCACGAGTCCGCGCGGCTCGCCGAAATCCTGCCGCACGCCGACTACGCCGTCGCGGTCGCGCCGCTGACCGAGCACACGAAGGGCATGTTCGACGCGCGGGCGTTCGCCGCGATGAAGCCGTCGGCGCGGTTCGTCAACGTCGGCCGGGGCGAGCTCGTGGTGACGTCCGACCTGGTCGCCGCGCTCGAAAACAAGACCATCGCCGGGGCCGCGCTCGACGTCTTCGACACCGAGCCGCTGCCGGCCGAAAGCCCGCTGTGGACGCTGCCGGACGTGCTGATCTCGCCGCACATGTCCGGCGACTTCATCGGCTGGCGGAACACACTGGTCGAGGTGTTCACCGAGAACTTCCGCCGCTGGCGCGCCGGGGAGCCGCTGCGCAATGTCGTCGACAAGACGCTCGGTTACGTGCCGTCGGAGAACCAGGGGAACCAGGGAGCCGGATGAACGACAGGATGCTGACCGCCAGCGAGCTCGTCGCCGCCTACGCGACCGGCGAGCTTTCGCCGGTCGAGGCGACGCAGAACGCGTTGCAGGCCATCGAAGCCCGGGACGGCGAGTGCAACGCCTACTGCCTCGTCGACGCGGACCGGGCGCTGGAGCAGGCCAAGGCGGCCGAGGTCCGCTGGCGGGACGGCAACCCGATCGGGTGGCTCGACGGCGTGCCGGCGTCGATCAAGGACATGTTCCTCACCCAGGGCTGGCCGACCGTCCGGGGCTCGAAGAGCATCGACCCGGACCAGCCGTGGGACGTCGACAGCCCGGTCGCCGCGCGGATGCGCGAGGCCGGCCTGGTGCTGCTCGGCAAGACGACCACGCCCGAGATCGGCTGGAAGGGTGTCACCGACAGCCCGCTGTGCGGCATCACGCGCAACCCGGCCGACCCGTCGAAGACGGCGGGCGGGTCGAGCGGCGGCAGTGCCGCGGCCGTCGCGGCCGGCATGGGCGAGCTGTCGGTCGGCACCGACGGCGGTGGCTCGGTGCGGATCCCGGCGTCGTTCTGCGGCATCGTCGGGCTGAAGCCGACCCACGGCCGGATCCCGCTCTACCCGGCGAGCCCGTTCGGCCCGCTCTCGCACGCCGGCCCGATGGCACGCTCGGTCGACGACACCGCGCTGCTGCTGGACGTGCTTTCGCTGCCCGACCACCGCGACCCGGCCGCGCTGGCGCCGCCGGTGGGGTCGTTCCGGGAGGCCGTCCGGCGGGACGTGCGCGGCCTGATCGCCGCGTTCTCGCCGACGCTCGGGTACGTCGACGTCGACCCGGAGGTGGCCGCGATCGTCGCCGAGGCGGTCCGCTCGCTGGGGGACGCCGGCCTGCACGTCGAGGAGACCGACCCCGGGTTCGCCGATCCGAAGCCGGCGTTCGACGTCCTGTGGTCGTCCGGCGCGGCGAAGCTGCTGGACTCGTTCCCGCCCGGGTCCGAGCAGCGGACCGACCCCGGTCTGCGCCGGGTCTGGGAACTCGGCCGGAAGTGGACGGCGAGCGACTACCTCGACGCCACCGCCGAGCGGGCCGCGCTCGGTATCCGGATGGGCGAGTTCCACACGCGCTACGACGTGCTGATCACGCCGACCCTCCCGATCGCCGCGTTCGAGGCGGGGCACGACGTGCCGCCGGGCAGCGGGCTGAGCGAGTGGCCGGAGTGGACGCCGTTCACGTACCCGTTCAACATGACGCAGCAGCCGGCGATCAGCGTGCCGGCCGGGCGGACGTCGGCGGGGCTGCCGGTCGGCCTGCAGATCGTCGGGCCGCGGCACTCGGACGACCTGGTGCTGGCCGTCGCGAAGCTGCTGGAGGAAGTGCGGCCCTGGGCGCCCTGACCACACGTGAGGGTGAAACCCGGACCGGCGAGGGGAAAGCTGTGCCACTGTCGGCCGGGTGAACGCTCAAGGCTGGTGGTACGAACGAGCCATCCCGACCGTCGACGTCACCGGAGAGCCGACGCGGGTGGTCGTCGGCCTGATCGAACAGGGCGACAGGCTGGCCGCAGCACTGCGGGTGGACGACGGCAAGGCGGCGCTCGTCCCCCTGGAAACCGGCGGCGAGCTGCTGAAGGCGCTGCGCGAGACGCTGGAGAACTGGTGGCGCCTGGACGGCCACCGCGACCTGACGTCCGGACCGCGCGTGGGCCGGTAGAACGACCGGGGCTGGTGCTGAACTTCAGCCTGGTGCGCCCGGGCTGACCGGCGCCCGGCGGACGAGCCCCCGCACCTGCGAGCTGCACAGCACGAGCGCGGTGGCGCCGACGACCAGGGCCGCGCCGCCCAGCAGCGTTGCCGACCGGCCGGCGTGTTCGGCCAGCGGGCCCACGCTGATCTGGCCGAGCGGCATCGCGATGCACGAGCCGAGCATGTCGTAGGAGTAGACGCGGGCGAGCTTGTCCGGCGGGATGTTCTCCTGCAGGGACACGTCCCAGGCGACGGAGAACTGTTCGATCGCGATGCCGGAGAGGAACATCGCGGCCAGCAGCGGCAGCAGGTACGGCGTCTGGCCGAGGACGAGCATCGGCAGCGCGTCGACCAGGACCAGCGCGACGCCGACGAACAGCATCCGCCGCGGTTGCCAGTGGGCGGCGAGGATGCCGCCGAGCAGCGACCCGGCGGTCTGCACGGCCAGCGCGAAGCCCCAGCCGGTGCGGCCGAAGGTGTCGTCGGCGACGAGCGGGCCGATCACCAGCAGCGCGCCCGCGGTCACGGCGTTGACGATCATGAACTGCAGCACCACCAGCCACACCCACGCCCGGGCGCGGAACTCCCGCCAGCCTTCGGCCAGCTCGGCGAGCGGACGGCTGCCGGGCACGCGTTCACCGCGCGGCAGCCGGATCCGCCGGTACGCCAGCGCGGCGGCGAGGAAAAGCAGGGAGTTCCCGGCGAGCGCCCACCCGGAACCGGCGAAGGCGACGAGCACGCCGGCCAGCCCGGCCCCGGCGATGCGGCCGGTGTTGGAGAGCAGCCGGACCAGGGCGTTCGCCTGGGTGAGCAGGGTGGCCGGCACGGTCAACGGCGTGAGCGACGCGGCCGCGGGCAGGGAGATGGCCGAGACGGCCCCGTTGACGAGCCCGAGCCCGGCCAGCAACGGGATGGAGGCGAATCCACAGAGGACACTCGCGGCGATGGCGGCCTGCGTGAGCGCGGCGGCGGTTTCGGTGCCCTGCAGGATGACGGACCGCGGAAGCCGGTCGGCCAGCAGGCCGCCGAAGAGCAGCAGGAGAACGTTCGCGATCGACCGGGCCCCGACGACGATCCCGAGGTCGACGGCCGACCCGGTGAGATCGACCACGGCGAAGGCCAGGGCGAAGGGGGCGATGGCGTTCCCGAAGTCGGCCAGGCTCCGGCCGGTGACGAGGGCACGGAACCGGGCTTCCCGCAGCGGGGCGAGCAGCGGACTGGTCACGACAGCGGCTCCGAGGGGGCGGGCACGCGGGTTCGGCGTGGGGCGCTCACGACAGCGGCTCCGAGGAGGCGGGCACGCGGGTTCGACACGGGGCGCTCACGACAGCGGCTCCGTGCTCTCCAGCTCGAACAGCGCCACGCTCGCGCTGACCCGGACCGTCCCCGGAGATCGAGGGGGCCGGGCCGCCGCGTGCAGTTCCTCGCTCAGTGCCGTCGCCTTCTCCAGGAGGCGGGCCCACAACTCCGGGTCCACCCACAGCTCCGCGTCCGTCAGGGACGCCGGTCGCTTCGCCGCCCGGTCGGCAGAGCGCCTCAGCAGCTCGTTCGCGATCGCCTTCGTCAGGAGCTTCTCCTCGCCCGGCGAGCGGGTCGTCAAACGCTTGCCCGAGTCCGGCTGGTGGCGGTAGCGCTTGGCGCGGCCGCCGCGGATGTGGACCTCCTCCGCCACCTCCAGCAGGCCCGCGTCGTGCAGCCGGCGGACGTGGTAGCTGACGTTCGCCTGCGTCTCGCCGAGTTCGCGGGCCGCCTCCGCCGCGCTCAGTGCCGTGCCCGTCAGCAGCGACAGGATGCGCAGGCGCAGCGGGTGGGCCAGCACCCGGAGGTGGTCGTGGGGCATGTCCCCAGTCAACCACGACTGTCAAACACTTATTTGGGGGTTGGTCAGAACGAGAACCGAGCGCCGTCCGGAGGCAGGGAAGCGCCGGCGGCCAGCACCGCCGCGTGTTCGGGGGACGCGGGGTCCAGCACCGGGTTCGTGTTGTTCAGGTGGGTGAACGCCCACGGCCGCCCGGCCACCCGGGGCAGGCTCGCCGTGATCGGCAGGTGGCCCATCGCGAGCTGGTCCGGCCCGCCCACCCCGGCCATCTCGTCCGGCGCGTAGAACGTCCCGTCGAGCAACACCAAAGACGCGTCCGCCACGAACTCGTCGAACCCGGCGGGCCAGCTCCGCAGGCACGGTGCGTACACCAGCACCCCGCCCGTCACCGGGTCCGTGATCCGGTAGGCGACCACCCAGGTGCCGCCGGAAGGAGCGGCGTACTTCGGCCGCTTGTCGCTCACCGGCAGCGTCTCGACCCGCAGGCCCGGGATGTCCACAACCGACGACCAGGTCCAGTTGCCGTAACTGTCCACGAGGGAGAACAAGGGCGACCGCGCGGCCGGCGGCACCCACACCGGCAGCCCACCCGACTCGCGCAGCATCAGCAAGCCCAGGGAATGGTCGAGTTCGGCGTCCGTCAGCAGCACCCCGCGCAGCGGGATCTCCCGCGGCCCCGGCCCGGCCCGCAGCTCCGGCGTCCCGAGGAGCTGCGCCCGGATGTCCGGCGAACAGTTCAGCAGGTACCAGCCGGCGCCGTCCGCGCTGATCGCCACGCAGTCCTGCGTGCGTGGCGGCAACCCCGAAACGCAGAGCCGGCACGCGCAGTTCCACTGTGGACACCCGCCGCCGGCCGCGGTGCCGAGGATGATCACCTTCACCGGCGCATGACCAGGTCGGGAACCCCGGGCCGGGACAGGACCAGGTCGACCACGCCACGCTGGGGCGACCGCGAGCACACCGGGTCCGTCGCCGCCGCGTCGCCGGTGAGCAGGAACGCCTGGCAGCGGCAGCCACCGAAGTCGACGCCCCGGCGGTCGCACGTGCGGCACGGCTCGCTCATCCACTCCTCGCCGCGGTAGGCGTTGAACGACGACGAGCGGTACCAGATCTCGGCCAGCGGCGTGTCCCGCACCGACGACAGCGAGAGCGTCGAGATCGCCGACGCCGCCGGGCAGGGCAGCACCGTGCCGTCCGGCGCCACCGTCAGCTGCCGCGCACCCCAGCCGTACATGCACGGCTTCGGGTACGGCTCGTGGTAGTCGGCTACGACGTAGACGATCTCCATCGTGCCCCGCAGGCGATCGACGGCCGCGCGCACCACCGGCTCGGCGGCCGCCAGCTGGGCAGCCGTCGGCATCAGCGCGTCCCGGTTGCGCAACGCCCAGCCGTAGTACTGCGTGTTCGCCAGCTCCAGCCGGTCCGCGCCCATCCGCTCGGCCAGCTCGATGATCCCGGCCAGCTGGTCGTGGTTCTGCCGGTGCAGCACCACGTTCAGCGACAGCGGCAGCCCGGCCGCCTTCACCAGGGAAGCCGCGGCCAGCTTCCGGTCGAAAGCCTTCGCCCCCGCCAGCCGATCGGACCGCTCCCGGGTGGCGCCCTGCGCCGACAGCTGGACGTGCGCCAGCCCGCGCGCAACGAGGTCGTCGAGCCGCGAAGACGTCAGGCCGAGCCCCGACGTGACCAGGTTGACGTAGCAGCCGAGCCCGTGCGCGTGGGCGACCAGCGCGGGCAGGTCCGGCCGGAGCAACGGCTCACCGCCCGACAGGTGCACCTGCAGGACGCCGAGTTCCCGCGCCTGCGGAAACACCGACAGCCAGTCCTCAGTGGACATCTCACGGGCACGGGCCGTCAGCTCGACCGGGTTCGAGCAATAAGGACAGTGCAGCGGACACCGGTGGGTCAGCTCGGCCAGCAGGCCCAGCGGCGGGCTCACGTCCATGCCACGACCCGCCGTTCGCCCAGCCGGGTCAGCACGGACAGGACGTCCTGCGCGACGACACCGGAGTAACGCCCGGAAAGCGCCGTCGTGATCTCGCTGACGGACCGGGCACCGTCGCAGAGCTCGAGGACCGCGGCCGCCGTGGCGTTCGGCACCAGGACGCCCTCGGGGAACAGCAGCACGTGCGTCTCCCGGACGTGGTCGAAGGACAGCCGCACACCCCGGCGCAGCTGCGGAACCGAATCGGCGGTGATCACGCGGCCGCCCGCTCGATCGCGTCGAGCATCGACCACAGGACGTCGCACTTGAACGACAACGCGGCGATCGCGCGGTCCTGCTGTTCGCGCGTGACGCAGTGGCGGACCACGATGTCGAGCGTGTCCTTGCCCTCGCCGGAAACCTTGTCGATGCGGTTGGTGAAGTACGCGAGGTCGTCGGGAGAAATCCACGCGTAGTGCGCGAGCATGTCCGCCACCCGCTGCTGCATCAGGTGCCCGGCGAACATCTCGGTCAGCCCCGACGCGACGGCCTCCCACCACGGCTTCGTTCGCGCGAAGGTGACGTAGGCGTCCACCGCGAACCGGACGCCGGGAGCGACGTGCCGTTCGTCCAGGACTTCGTCGCGGTCCAGGCCGACGGCCGTGCAGAGCCGCAGCCAGCGGTCGATCCCGCCGGTGCCGGCGCTCACGCCGTCGTGGTAGACGATCCGGTCGAGCCACTGGCGGCGGATCTCCGGCACCGGGCAGTTGCTGATGATCGCCGCGTCCTTCTGGGGCAGCACGCACTGGTAGTACCAGCGGTTCGCCGCCCAGATCCGCAGCGCGCGCTCGTCGAGCTCGCCCGCGTGCAGCCGGCGGTGGAACGGGTGCGTTCCCCAGTACCGGCCGGAAAGACCGCGCAGCGCGTCGATGAATGCGCTTTCCGGGAGTGGCTCGACCGGCATCGGTCAGTCCGCCATGCGGGCCGCGTAGGCGGTGACCTCCATCGGGGTTTCGTACTCGACGAAGTCCGGGGTCGTCCACTCCTCGGTCATGCCCTGCTCCTCTCTCCGGGGGTGATCGTCGTCACCCTAGGAGCGTCCGGAGCGGACTGACCAGCCAGTTCGGAAAGATTCCTTCCGATGGGGGAGCCGGTGAGCGGGCTACCGCACCGCGGCTTCGAGCTCGACGAGGGCCGTGTCGAGGTGGGTCAGGATCCGCTGCAGGTGCGGGACGCTGCGGCGGCAGCCGGTGATGCCGAAGTCGAGGTGGTCGCCGTTGCTCGTCAGGGTGATGTTCACGGCCTGGCCGTCGAGCAGCACCGACGCCGGGTAGATGCCGTCGAGCTGGGCGCCGTTCCAGTACATCTGCTTGCGCGGGCCGGGCACGTTCGAGATCACCAGGTTGAACGGCGGCCGCGTGTTCTTGACGACGCCCGGGATCGGCGAGACGCCGAGCTGCGCGACGTTCACCGCCGAGAGCAGCAGCGTCTGCAGCGGCGTCAGCTCCGAGAACAGCCGCTTGCCGTTGCGCATCGACTGGTGGATCGTGACGAGCCGCTTGCCCGCGTCCGGCAGGTCGGTGGCCAGGTTGCAGAGCAGCGCGCCGATGTTGTTGCCCGCGGCCTCGCCCGGGTCGTTCTGCCGGCGCAGCGACACCGGCACCATCGCGATCAGCGGCGCGTCCGGCAGCGCGCGCTGCTCGATGAGGTAGTCCCGCAGCGCGCCCGAACACATCGCGAGCACGACGTCGTTGCGCGACACCCCGGCCGCGGTCGCCACCTGCCGGACCCGGTCCAGCGACCACTTCTGCGCCGCGAACCGCCGCGCGCCGCCGATCGGCACGTTGAGCATCGTCTTCGGCGCCTGTCCCGGCAGCGTCAGAGTGTGCTCGCCGAACGCCTCGCGCGCGACCTTCATCGCGGCCGGCGCCAGGCTCGCGAGCTGGTTGGCGGTTTTCCGTGCCGTTCCGAGCACCGAGCGCGGGCGCTTCTCACGCTCGCCGCCGGGCTTGCGCCGGCTGCCCCACCACGGCGGGCAGTCCATGTCCGCGGGGTCGTCCGAGAGCGTGCCCTGCAGCTGGCGCAGCGCCGAGACGCCGTCCATCAGCGCGTGGTGGACCTTCGTGTAGACGGCGAACCGGCCGTCGTCGAGCCCCTCGATGAGGTGGGTCTCCCACAGCGGGCGGTGCCGGTCGAGCAGGGTGCTGTGCCACCGGCCGGTCAGCTCCAGCAGCTCGCGGACGCGGCCCGGCCGCGGCAGCGCCGAGTGCCGGAAGTGGTAGTCGAGCTCGAGCTCGGCGTCGTTGGCCCAAGCCACGTGCCCCATCGTGTTGACCGGCCGGGCCGGGCGGCGCCGGAAGACCGAGCGCATGTTGTCCGATTCGAGGAGGCTCTTGCGGATGTCACGCAGGTACTCGTCGCCCGCGCCATCGGGTTTCCGGAACAGCTGCAGACCGCCCACGTGCATCGGATGCTCGCGCGTTTCGACGAGGAGGAACATCGAATCGGTCACGGGCATCATCGCCATGGGACATCACCTCTCGAGCTCGGCACGCCGACTCTACGCGCTCGGCGGCCGCCGGTGGATCACGTTCTACATTGGCGAGTATGACCGGCCGCGGCACAGGGGAAACGTCGTTGCCACCGATGGCCGAGTGCGTCGTGATCGGCGGTGGCGTGATCGGCGTCAGCTGCGCGTTCCGGCTCGCCGAAGCCGGCGTGGACGTGCTGCTCCTCGAGCGCGGTGAGCTGGGCGGCGGCTCGACGGCGAAGGCCGCGGGCGGCATCCGGTCGTCGTTCACCAGCCGGGTCAACGTCGAGCTCGGCCTGCGCGGGCTGGCCGCGTACAGCGCTTTCCGGAGCGACTTCGGCACCGAGATCGACTTCCGCCGCGACGGCTACCTCTACCTCGTCACCGACCCCGCCGACGTCTCCGCGTTCGAGCGCTGCGCCGAGCTCCAGCGCGAGCACGGCGTCCGCAGCCACCTGCTCGACCCGGCGGAGGCGAAGAAGGTGCTCCCGCCGGTGGAGACCGACGGTGTCGTGGCCGCCCTCTGGTCGCCGGACGACGCCAAGGCGACGCCGGACGCGGTCGTCCAGGGGTACGCGAAGGCGGCCCGCGCGCGCGGCGCGAAGCTGCGGACCGGCGTCGAGGTCACCGGGATCGAGCGCGACGGCGACGCGCTGACCGGCGTCGTCACGACGGCGGGAGTGGTCCGGACCGGCGCGGTGGTCTGCGCGGCCGGCGCGTGGTCGGGCCGGATCGGCGAGCTGGCCGGGGTGGACCTGCCGGTGCGCCCGTACCGGCGGCAGGTCGTGTTCACCGGGCCGGTGCCCGGGCTGCCGGAAGCGGTTCCGCTCACCATCGAGATGCCGTCGGCCTTCTACTTCCACCGCGAGGGGCCCGGCCTGGCGATGTCGTTCTCCGACGGCGACGGCGTCCCGGGCTTCGACACGCGGTACGAACCGGGCGAGTGGCTGCCGCGGCTGGCCGAGCTCGCGGGCCGCCGGCTTCCCACCGTGCTCGACGCCGGCATCCGGACGGCCTGGGCCGGGCTGTACGAAACGACGCCGGACCGCAACCAGATCATCGGGGAAAGCGTCCTGCTGTCGCGGTTCTTCTACGCGACCGGCTTCTCGGGCCACGGCTTCCAGATGGGCCCGGCCACCGGCGAGCTGATCCGGGACCTCTACCTGCGGCGACGGCCCGCGGTGGACATCGCCGGGCTCGACGTCCGCCGGTTCGCCGCGGGCTCGGCGGGTGCCGAGCACAACATCGTCTAGGGGCAGATTGCCAGATCGTTGAACGATCTGGCAGTATCCGAACCGTGGCTGTGAGTGGTGCTCGGGAGCTGGTGGACGCGCTGGAAGCGCTCGGAACGGAGATCGTCTTCGGCCTTCCGGGGGTGCACAACCTGCCACTGTGGGAAGCGCTCGGTGAAACCCGCATCAAGCTCGTCGGCGTCCGCCACGAACAGACCGCCGGATACGCCGCCGACGGCTACGCCCGCGCCACCGGCAAGCTCGGCGTCGCGCTGGTCACCACCGGTCCGGGCGCGGCGAACACGCTCGGCGCGGTCGGGGAGGCCATGGCGTCCGCGGCCCCGGTGCTGGTCATCGCCACCGACATCCCCTCGGCGCTGCGGCGGCCCGGCGTCGTCCGCGGCGTGCTGCACGAGACGTCCGACCAGCAGGCGATGTTCGCGCCGGTGACCAAGGGCGGCTTCACCGTGCGGGCCCCCGACCAGATCGGCACCACCGTGCACCGCGCCGCCCGGCTCGCGCAGCTGCCGCAGAGCGGCCCGGTCTACCTCGGCGTGCCCACCGACTACCTGCGCGAACAGGTGCCGCACCGGCGGCCGCCCGCCCCGCACCGCAAGCCCGACGTCGACGTCCCCGACCTCGCGCGGGCCGAGGCGATGCTGTCCGACGCACGGCACCCGCTGATCTGGGCCGGCGGCGGTGCGTTGCGATCGGGCGCGGGTGAGGCGATCGGTGCCCTCGCCGAGAAGCTCGCCGCGCCGGTGATCACCACGTTCGCCGCCCGCGGGCTGCTCCCGCTCGACCACCCGTGCCTGGCGCCGAACCCGGTGCACACGCCGGAGGTCGGCGAGCTGTGGGACGAAGCCGACGTCGTGCTGGCCATCGGCACCGACTTCGACGGCCTGATGACGCAGAACTGGCGGATGCCCAAGCCGCCCCAGCTGATCGCGGTCAACGTCGACGCCGACGACGCCGCCAAGAACTACCGCCCCGACCTGACGCTGGTCGGGGACGCGCGCTCGATCGTCGAGCGGCTGCTGCCGAAGCAGCGGGACGGGCTCGACGACATGACGCTGCGGCTGGCCGGGATCGGCCGCCGGGTGCGCCAGCGCATCCGCGACGAGGAACCGCAGGCCTACGACTTCCTGTCCACTTTGGACGAGGTGCTGCCGACGGACGCGGTGCTGGTCTCGGACATGTGCGTGGCCGGCTACTGGGTCGGCGGCTTCCACCGGGTGCGGGCGCCGCGCAAGCTCGCCTACCCGATGGGCTGGGGCACCCTCGGCTACGGCTTCCCGGCGTCGCTCGGCGCGGCCGCGGCCGGCACCGGGCGCGCCATCTGCATCACCGGCGACGGCGGGTTCCTCTACGGCTGCGGCGACCTGGCCACGCTCGCGCAGGAGCAGCTGCCGGTCACCGTCGTCCTGGTCGACGACGGCGGGTACGGCATGCTCCGCTACGACCAGGACCGCGAGGGCCTGCCGCACCGCGGGGTCGACTGGGACAGCCCGGACTTCGTCGGCCTGGCCCGGTCGTTCGGGGTGCACGCCGACCGCGTCTCCGGCTTCGGGCGGGCGTTCCGGCGGCTGCTCGGCGAGTTCGTCGAGTCGGACGAGCCGAACGTGCTGGTCGTGAAGGCCAAGCTCAAGCCGCCGCTGAACACCTCGCCGCGGTGGTACCGGACATGAGGATCGGCGTCGACATCGGCGGCACGTTCACCGACCTCTGCGCGGTCGACGAGACCGGCATCGTCGCGGTCGGCAAGGTCCTGACTACGCACGACGAGCCGGCCCGGGCGGTCGAGGAGGGCCTGGCCGCGCTGCTGCCGGACCTCGGCGCCGTCGAGCAGGTCGTGCACGGGACGACGCTGGTGACGAACGCCCTGATCGAGCGCAAGGGCTCGCGGACCGCGCTGCTGGCCACCGCCGGGTTCCGGGACGTCCTGGAGATGCGCCGCGAGCACCGGTACGAGCTCTACGACCTGCACCTGGAACTGCCCGCGCCGCTCGTGCCCCGGCACCTGCGGTTCGACGTCCCGGAGCGGATCCTCGCCGGCGGGTCCGTCCATACCGGACTCGACGAGTCCTTGGTGGCACGGCTCGGCCGGGAGCTGGCGGCGCGCGGTATCGAGGCCGTCGCCGTCTGCTTCCTGCACGCCTTCACGAACCCGGCGCACGAACGCCGGACCGCGGAGATCCTGGCCGAGGTGGCGCCCTCGCTGCGGGTGGCGCTGTCGTCCGACGTCGTCCCCGAGATCCGCGAGTTCGAGCGGGCGTCGACCACGGTCGCCAACGTCTACGTCCGGGACCTCACCGAGCGGTACCTGCGCGACCTCGAACAGCGGCTGCACCGGCTGGGGATCACCCGCGCGCCGCACATCATGCTGTCCAACGGCGGACTGGCCACTGTGGACACCGCCGCCCGGCACCCGATCCGGATCCTCGAGTCCGGCCCGGCGGGCGGGGCACTCGCGGCCGCGGCGATCGGGCCGGCCGACCTGCTGGCCTTCGACATGGGCGGCACCACGGCCAAGCTGTGCTTGATCGCCGGCGGCACGCCGCTGGTGACGCACCAGTTCGAAGTGGACCGCAAGTACCGGCTGCTGCCCGGCTCCGGGCTGCCGGTGCGGGTGCCGGTCACGGACATGATCGAGATCGGCGTCGGCGGCGGCTCGATCGCCCGCATCGACGCGCTGGGCCTGCTCACCGTTGGCCCCGACTCGGCGGGCTCCGAGCCCGGCCCGGTCTGCTACGGCCGCGGCGGCACCGAGCCCACGGTCACCGACGCCGACCTCGTGCTCGGCTACCTCGACCCGGGCTACTTCCTCGGTGGCGGCATGCGCCTGGACGCCGAGGCCGCGAGAGCGGTGCTCCGAAGGAAGATCGCCGATCCGCTCGGGGTGAGCGTCGAAGAGGCCGCCTGGGGCATCCACACGAGCGTCAACGAAGACATGGCCAACGCGGCGCGGGTGCACGCCGTCGAGCGCGGGCACGATCCGGCGAAGCTGCCGATGTACACCTTCGGCGGGGCCGGGCCGGTGCACGGCGTCGGCGTCGCGCGGGCCCTCGGCGCGCCTTCGGTCGTCGCGCCACCGGCCGCCGGGGTGCTCAGCGCGGCGGGGTTCCTGACCGCGCCGCTGGCGTTCGACTTCGTGCGGTCGGCCCGCGCCGCCGTCCACGACCTGACGTGGGACCAGGCCGACGCGCTGTTCGCCGAGATGGAAGCCGAGGGCGCGGCGCTGCTCGCCAAGTCCGGAGTGGACGAGGTGACGCACCGGCGCGTCGCCGAGATGCGGTACGCCGGGCAGGGGTACGAGATCCGCGTCCCGGTCCACGACGGTCCCTGGCCCGGGACCCTGATCGACGAGTTCACCCGCACCTACCGCGCGCTCTACCGGCGCACCGGGCCCGAGGTCGGCGTCGAGGTGCTGAACTGGCGGGTCGTGTCGAGCGGTCCGAAACCGGCCGTGAAATTGCGGCTGACCTCGGCTTCCTCCGGTGAGGCGCGCAAGGGCACTCGTCAGGCGTACTTCCCGTCGGCGGGTGGATTTGTCGACACGGCCGTGTTCGACCGGTACCGGCTCGAACCCGGCACGCGGGTCGGCGGACCGGCCATCGTGGAGGAACGCGAGTCCACTGTGGTCGTCCCGCCCGGCGCGTCCTGCGTCGTCCGGGACGACGGCGCCCTGGAGGTGACGGTGTGAGCGTCGACCCCATCGTCGTCGGGCTGTTCGGCCACCGGCTGCACTCGATCCTCGCCGAGCAGCAGAACGCGCTGGTCAACACGGCCTTCTCCGCGGTCGTGCGCGAGTCGCTCGACCTGGCCTGCGCGGTGTTCGACTCGCGCGGGGAGATGATCGGCCAGTCCGTCGGCGGCACGCCGGGGCACATCAACGCGATGGCGACCGGCATGCACCACTTCGTCGCGGCGTACCCGCCGGAGACCCTCGAACCCGGGGACGTGCTGCTCACCAACGACCCGTGGCAGACCGCGGGCCAGATCAACGACATCACGGTGGCGACGCCGGTGTTCCGGGGCGGCCGGCTGGTCGCGTGGTTCGCCTCCTGCTGCCACGCGCCGGACATCGGCGGGCGGCTGGTGTCCGCCGAGGCCCACGAGGTCTTCGAAGAAGGCCTCCGGTTGCCGATCCTGAAGTTCCTCCGCGCGGGCGAGGTCAACACCGACCTCGAACGGCTGATCCGGGCCAACGTCCGGACGCCGGAGGAGACCATCGGCGACCTGTACGCGCAGGTCACCGGCAACGAGGTCGGGGCGGCGAGCCTGCTGCGGCTGCTGGCCGAGCTCGGCCTCGACAGCCTGGACGAGGTCGCCGCCGAGATCATGGATCGCTCGGAGCGGGCGTTGCGCGACGCGCTGCGGGAACTGCCCGACGGCACGTACACCAACGAGGTCGTCACCGACGGCTTCGACGACGAAGAGATCGTCCTGCGCGTCACGGCCACTGTGGACGGCGACGAGATCCACCTCGACTTCGCGGGCTCTTCCCCGCAGAGCCGACGCGGGATCAACGTCGTCCTGAACTACACGCGGGCGTACGCGTCGTTCGCGGTCAAGGCGGCGATCGCGCCCGAGGTGCCGCACAACGCCGGGTCGTTCCGGCCGGTGCACGTCACCGCGCCCGCAGGCTCGGTGCTGAACTGCCGACCGCCGGCCCCGGTCGCGTCCCGGCACCTGATCGGGCACTTCCTGCCGTCGCTGCTGATCGGCGCGCTGCCCGGCCCGGCACTCGCGCCGAGCGCGGACGCGCTGTGGATGACCATCTGGCGCGGGCCCGGGTTCATGCTGAACGTCTTCCAGACCGGCGGGATGGGCGCGCGGGCGGACAAGGACGGCCTGTCCACCACCGGCTTCCCGAGCGGCCTGCGCTCGACACCCACCGAAGTCATCGAGACCATGGCGCCGCTGGTCCAGCACGCGCGCGAGCTGCGCGTGGACTCCGGCGGGGCCGGCCGGTTCCGCGGCGGACTCGGACAGGTGACCACGATGGGCGCACTCGGCGTGACTTCCTGGAGCGTCAACGGGAACGTCGACCGGGTGCGGGCCGCGGCGTCCGGGGTGGCCGGCGGGGAACCCGGCGCGCCCGGTCGCTTCGGCCTGCACGGTGGTCGGGACCTGCCCGCGAAGAGCCGGGTGCCGCTGGCGGCAGAGTCCGTTGTGGACGTCACGCTGCCCGGCGGTGGCGGGTACGGGCGGCCGGCCGAGCGGCCGGCGGCGGCGGTGCTCGCCGACGTCGTCGAGGGGTACGTCTCGGTGGCGGCGGCGCGGGCGGTGTACGGCGTCGAGGTGCGCTACCTCGGGGACCCGGACGCGCTGGTCCGGCTGCCCGGGGACTACGTGGTGGACGAAGAGCAGACAGCACGACTGAGAGCAGGGCAGTGAGCATGGGTCGGTTGGCCGGCAAGGTCGCGGTGATCTTCGGTGGCGCGCGGGGCATCGGCCTCGCCACGGTGAAGGAGTTCCTCGCCGAGGGGGCGACGGTCTTCGCGTCCGACATCCGCGAGCCCGCGGAAGCACTCGACGGCTACCGTCATTCCATAGTGGACGCCACCGACGAGGCCGCGGTGGCGGCGTTCGTCGACGGCGTGCTCGCCGAGGCCGGCCGCATCGACGTGTTGTTCAACAACGTCGGCATCCACCTCGGGAAGTCCCTTGTGGATACGAGCCTCGCCGAATTCGACCACATCTTCGCGCTCAACGTGCGGGCCGCCTTCCTCGGCACCCGCGCCGTGCTGCCGCACATGATCGAGCAGAAGGCCGGCAGCATCATCACGACGTCGTCGAACGGCGGCGTGATGGGCCGCCCCGGTGACCCGGTGTACAACGCCACCAAACACGCGCTGGTCGGGCTGACCAAGTCGATCGCCGTCGCGCACGCGCACCAGGGCATCCGGGCCAACACGGTCAACCCGGGCGCGATCGACACCGACATGCTGCGCAGCACGCTCAACTCGCCGGAGGAGTTCGAGACCAAGCAGCACCAGCTGGTCGCGAGCACACCCGCGGCCCGCGTCGGCGAGGCGTGGGAGGTCGCGAAGGCTGTGGTGTTCCTAGCCAGCGACGAGTCCCGGTTCGTCAACGGCGTCGTGCTGCCGATCGACGGCGCCAAGGCCGCGGGGGCGCTGCCGGGCAACCGGTACAGCCTCGATTTCGACCTCGGCGTCCGGTAGTGCCGTGACCGTCGATGCCTCGGGGCTGGAGAGCGCGCGGCACCTGCTCGAGCGCAGCGGCACGGCCGAGCGGGTCGCGGCCATCCTGCGCCAGTACATCACCGACGGCGTCTTCGCCCCCGGTGAACGGCTGTCCGAGCCGGTGATCAGCTCGGCGCTCGGCGTCTCGCGCAACACGCTGCGCGAGTCGTTCCAGCTGCTCGCCCACGAGCGGCTGGCCGTGCACGAGCTGAACCGCGGCGTGTTCGTGCGCGAACTGACCACAGAGGACATCGAGGACCTCTACGTCGTGCGCCGCGCCACCGAATGCGGAGCCCTGCGCCGCGCGGCCGAGCTGTCCACAGTGGATCTGTCACTCGTCGAGCAAGCGCTTCAGGCCGGCCGGACGGCCGCGGCGGCCGAGAACTGGCCGGCGGTCGGCACCGCGAGCATCCACTTCCACCAGGCCCTCGCGGACCTGGCCGGCAGCGAACGCCTGTCCGCGACGATGCGCCAGGTGCTCGCCGAAACCCGGTTGTTCTTCGTGCTCAACGAGAACACGCGCGAGTTCTACGAGCCGTTCCTGGACTGCCACGAGCAGATCCTGCGCGACCTGCGCGGCGGGCGGTTCGACGCCGCGGAGGCCGCGCTGGACCGCTACCTGCGGGACGCCCAGGCCCGGCTGCTCGAGCTCAGCGCACCGGGAACACCACGCTGAACGAGTACGGCCGGCGGACCGTGACGAGGTGGTACCGGCCGTCGGGACCGGCCACCCAGCTGTACCAGGCGATCGTGCGCAGGATGGAACACGTGCGGTAGCCGGGGGCGGGCGGATCGGCGGCACGGGCCGTGGCGGCCGGCACGGAGGCGAGCAGCACGGCGGCCACGGCAGCGACTGTCCCCGCACGTCGGATGCACACCAGCCCACTCAACCCCGCGGGAACCTCCGACCGGAAAGGATTCGAGCCGGTTCAAATCCGCCGTCTTCGCTGCTACCGTCGGTGAAGTGTTCAAGCTGGGGGTCGACGCCGAGACGGTGGCCAGGACCCGGTTTTCCCCGTCGCTGGCGGCGGAGTCCCTCGCCTGGCTGAAGCTCGCCGCCGACGCGGGACGGCACCCGGTGTTCGGCGATCCCGGCCCGCTCGCCCGCGCGGCGCTCGCCCACCCCGACGTCGCCCTGCTGCTGGACCTGCTGCCGCGCCCCGGCGAGGTCTACACGCCGGACCTGCTCACCCCGCAGCCGGGCACGGCCACCCGGCACCGCGACCTGCTCGACGAGCAGATCGCCCGGATCGAGGCGACCGCGCAGGACGACGTCGAGACCCAGGTGCTGGGCCACACGCAGGTCCACTGGACCAGACCGCTGCCGGTCACGGCCCGCCGGAGCGTCGAGTCGGGGACGATGCCGCGGCGCCTGGCCAACGGCCTCGCCCGGTTCTGGCGCGACGCGCTGGCCGAGGACTGGGCCGGCCTGCAGGCGGTCCTCGACCGGGACATCACCCACCGCGCGCAGACCATCGCCCGCCACGGCGTCGGCGGGGTGCTCGGCAGCCTGCACCCGACCATCGGCTGGGCCGGCGACGCGATCACCGTCGTCAAGCCGTTCGACGGCGAGGCCGACATCTCCGGCCGGGAGCTGGTCCTCGCGCCGGGCGTGCTCAGCTGGCCCGGCACCAGCATCCAGATCGACGTCCCCGGCCAGGTCGTGCTCTGCTACCCGGCGCACGGCGTCGGGACGGGCGCCGACCACCGGCCGGGCCGGATCGCCCCGGTCGTCGGCGCGGCCCGGGCGGCGCTGCTGGCCGACCTCGAACCGGCGCGGTCGACGGCGGAGCTCGCGTCCCGGACCGGGTACAGCCCGGGCACGGTGTCGTACCACCTGAGCGCGTTGCACCGGGCGGGCCTGGTCACCAAGGTCCGGGACGGGCGGTTCGTGTTCTACCGACGGACCGCGCAGGCCGTCGCGCTGCTCGAAGGAGCCGTCAGCAGCTGACGTTCGGGGCGATCCAGTCGGCGTACTCGTCCGCCGAGCCGTCACCGCCGTCGTCGACCGCGATGGCCAGCTGCTGCACGCCGGTGACCGGGACCGTCAGCTTCTGCGGTTTCGTGCCGCGCTGGACGATCCCCGTCGCGAACAGCTCGCGGCCGTCGCCCAGCACGCGGAACGCCACCGTCGCCTGCGGGCCCGACGCGTCGTCGACGCCGTACTGGGTCGTGAACGACTTGCACGCCCCGCCTAGGTGCAGGCGGATCACCGACGGCGCGTGCACGCCGATCCCGCTGTTGGGCTGGTAGCCCACGCCGCCGACGGCCATCGCCCGCCCGTTGGCCACGCTGCCGCGTTCCACCGGCCCGAGCCCGTTTTCCGAGTACAGCCAGGGCCGCGTGCTGAGGTAGGTCGTCCCGGTGCCCGGCGCGGTCACCAGTGGTGCCTCGGCGGAGCCCGCCGCGGACCGCGGGCCGAACTCGCTCGTGTAGCCGCCGCTCACCCCGACCAGCACCTTCGCGGCCGGTGCCGCGGTCGGCCGCAGCGTGATTTCGCGCGTCACCGTGCTCCCGGGGGAGACCCGCGGGACGTCGACCTGCGCGGGGCCGTCCAGCGCCCACCCGGACGGCACGGTGATCGTGTAGCGCGCGTCGGTGATCGGGGTGTCGCCGTCGTTGGTCAGCGTCACGGTGCCCGGCACCGCCTGGCCGGCCAGGAACCCCTCGGGCAGCTCGACACCCAGCGTGACCAGCGGTTCGGTGGGGGACGGCTGACCAGGCCACACGCGGAAGAAAGTCCCGGAGTTCGCACGCGTGGACGTGCGCAGCGTGCCGGTGCTGGTCAGCTCGACGCCGGTCCACAGGTCGCGGACCCGGTAGGCCGGCGCGGCCGCGACGCCGGATTCCGCGAGGTCGAACGCGATCGTCCGGGCAACCGGGCCGCGGTTGAGCAGCAGCACCGCGACCGAGCCGTCGGACATCGGCTTCGCCCAGATCTCGCCGTCGGACAGGTCGCGGACCTTGCGTCCCGGCGTGCCGGACCAGTCCTGGTCGACCGCGATCACGTCCCGGTTGGCGATCGTGTCCAGCGGGAACGACTCGTTCGGCATCAGCGGCGCGTTCAGCAGCGCCCACAGCGAGAACTGCACGCGCCGCACCCAGGGGTCGACGATGCTGAAGTTGAGGTAGCCCGGATCGCTCCAGCCACCCGGGCCGGTGTGCCCGGCCAGCGGGATCTGCTTGTCCACGGCCAGCATCGCGGACGGGAAGTTGTCCGGGAGGTCGCTGGTGAGCTGCCAAGTCTGTGCGCCCGCGCCGGGGGCCCACTCCCACTGGCGGTAGTTCGCCGCGAAGGTGTCGATCATGGCGAGCAGGATCGGCCGTCCGGTGGCTTTGAGTGCGTCGCTCATCTTCCTGGTGGCCGCCGCGACGCCGTTCTCGCCACCGCACGTGTCGTATTCGAGGTAGTCGACGCCCCAGGCCGCGAACGTTTGCGCGTCCAGTTCCTCGTGGTCGCGGGAGCCGGGCATGGCGCTGCCGCAGACGAGCGCGCCGGTGCCGCTGTGCAGCCCGAACTTGAGGCCGTTGGCGTGCACGTAGGCGATGAGCCCGGGCAGGTCCGGGTACTTGGCGGTGTCCGGCTGGAGCTTCCCGTCGGCCGCACGAGTCTTGGTCGCCCAGCACCCCGCGATGTTGACGTACCTGTAGCCGGCGTCCTTCAGGCCGCTGGTGACCAGCATGTCGACCGCCGCGCGGACCTTGGCGTCGTCGATCCGCGGGCACTGGTTCCAGCCGCGGGACCACGAGATGCCCATCGGCGGCTTCGCGGCGATGACCGGCTCGTCGGCGGCGGCCGGGGCGGCGATCGCCGTGCCGAGGGTGAGGAGGGTGAGCAGCAGGACCCCGAACCGTCGCATGGGTTCCCTCTCCGGGACTGCGGACAAGATCTCCAGGGTGACGTGGGGCCGAAACGGGCATCAGGGCAGAAATGCCGCCCCCGGACGAGTGGCCTCCCGCGGCGGGCAGTGGGTGAATTCCCGAGGCGCGCCCGGGTAGAAAGGGACCGGACGCCGAGACGAGGAGCCATCGATGCCCCCTGCTGTTCGACCGCTGGACGGGATCAAGGTCGTCGACCTCTCCCGCATCCTGGCCGGGCCGTACTGCACCCAGTACCTCGGTGAGATGGGCGCGGACGTGGTGAAGGTCGAGCCGCCGGGCCACGGCGACGACACCCGCGGCTGGGGCCCGCCGTTCGTCGGCGACGAGGCCGTCTACTACCTGGCGGCGAACCGGAACAAGCGCGGCATCGTGCTCGACCTCAAGACCGACCGCGGCCGGGAAGCGCTCCGGCGACTGGTCGCGGACGCCGACGTCCTGGTCGAGAACTTCCGCCCGGGCACGCTCGAGAAGTGGGGCATCGGGTACGAGGCGTTGTCCGCGCTCAACCCGCGGCTGATCCACGTGTCGATCACCGGGTTCGGCCAGACCGGGCCGTACCGCGACCGCGCGGGGTACGACCTGGTGGCGCAGGCCCTCGGCGGCGTGATGTCGCTGACCGGCGAGCCGGACGGCGCACCGGCGAAGGTCGGGCTGCCGGTGGCGGACCTGAACGCGGGGACGTGGGCGATCATCGGCGTCCTGATGGCGCTGCAGGCCCGGCACACGACCGGCCGCGGCCAGTACCTCGATGTGTCCCTATTGGACAGTCAGCTGGCCTGGCACGTGTACGCGGCGGGTGCGGTGTTCTACGACGCGCCCCGCCCCCGCCGGATGGGTTCGGCGCACCCGAGCATCGTCCCGTACCAGGGTTACCACGTCGCCGACGGCTGGCTGGTCATCGCGGTCGGCAGCGAGAAGCTGTGGCACGCGTTCTGCGGCGTGCTCGGCCTGGACATCGCGGCCGACCCGCGGTTCTCGTCGAACGCGCTGCGCGCCGCCCACCGCGACGAGCTGAACGCGCTGCTGGAGCCGGTGCTCCGGACGCGCACGGCAGCGGAGTGGATGAAGGCGTTCGACGCGGCGGGCATCCCGGCGGCGCCGATCAACGAGATCGACGACGTCTACGCGGACCCGTGGGCGGCCGCGCGCGAGCAGGTGGTCCGGCTGCCGCACCCGACGGTGGGGACGTACGTGGGCACGGGCTTCCCGGTGAAGGCGTCGGACACCCCGGCGCGGCCGACGTCCGCCCCGCCGACCCTGGGCCAGCACACCGAGGAGGTGCTGGCCGAGCTGGGGTACTCACCCGAGGAGATCGCGGAGTTCCTGGACTGATGGTAGGGATGGGGGCAGGACTGAGGAGGACCGATGGCAGCACAGCACGCCCTGTGGCACCCGTTCGCCGACATGGGCGCGGTCGACGGTGACCGGATGGTCGTCACCCGGGCCGAGGGTTCGTACATCTGGGACGACGCCGGCCGCAGGTACTTCGACGCGACGGCGTCGCTCTGGTACGCGAACTTCGGCCACGGCCGTCCCGAGATCACCGAAGCGGTTTCCCGCCAGCTGGGTGAGCTCGACTCGTGGAACCTGTTCGGCTACAACGCGAACCGCCCGGCGATCGAGCTGGCGGACCGGGTGGCGGCCTTGGCGCCGGAGCCGGGGTCGAAGGTGTTCTTCGGTTCGGGCGGCGGCGACGTCATCGACACGGCGGTGAAGCTGGCCCGCGCGTACTTCGCGCAGACGGGGCGGCCGGAGAAGGTCCACGTGATCGGCCGGGCGCAGGGCTACCACGGAACCCACGGTTTCGGCACGGCGGTGGGCGGCATCCCGGCGAACGCGGCGGGTGTGGGCCCGCAGCCGCCTTCGTTTTCCCACGTGGCATATGACGATGCGACGGCGCTGGAGGCGGAGATCGAGCGCGTGGGTGCGTCGCGGGTGGCGGCGTTCTTCTGCGAGCCGGTGATCGGCGCGGGCGGCGTGCTGCTGCCGCCGGAGGGCTACCTCGAGGAGGTGGCGGCGATCTGCCGCCGGCACGAGGTGCTGTTCGTCGCGGACTGCGTGATCGCGGCCTGGGGCCGGCTGGGCACGTGGTTCGGGATCGACCGGTGGCCGGTGCGGCCGGACATGATCACGACGGCCAAGGGCATCACGGGCGGAACGATCCCGCTGGGAGCGCTGGTGGTGGCGCCGAAGGTGGCATCGCCGTTCTTCACGGGGGCACCGGGAGCCCCGATCTTCCGCCACGGCCCGACGTACGCGGGGCACCCGGTGGCGTGCGCGGCGGGCTTGGCCACGCTGGACATCTACGAGCGCGACGGCTTGATCCCGCGCGGCCGAGAGCTGGAGAAACCCCTGGCGGACGCGGTATCGGGAGTGGCGGGGCATCCGCTGGTCGCCGAGGTACGGGCGGGCCTGGGCTTCTTGGCGGCGGTGGAGCTGAGCGCAGAGCTGCTCGACGCCGACCCGGGGGCACCGGTGAAGCTCCAGCGAGCCTGCCGCGACGAGGGTGTGATCGTCCGCAACCTCGGGCGCGGGGTGGCGGTGTCACCGCCGTTGGTGGCGGCGGAGCCGGAGCTGGATCTGCTGGCGGCGGCGTTGCCGAAGGCACTGGACCGCCTGGCGGCGCAGGTGTGAGGTCGCGAATGACTTGTTCGCGACGCTTGTGCTGGTGACGGCTGAGCGGAACCCGCGTGCTTCGGCGCGGGACTGGCGTGCTTCGGCGCGGAACTGGCGTGATCCAGCGCGGGACTGGCGTGTCCCGGCGCGGGACTGGCGTGATTGGAACCGGAACTCACCAAGGTCGGCGGCGGCCCCCAGCCCGCCGCCGACCTAGCCTCATCCCGGCCCCGGGCTCACGAAACGCAGAACTCGTTCCCCTCCGGGTCGGCCATCGTCACCCAGCTGTGTGGCCCCTGCCGGCCTCGCCACAGGAACTCCGCGCCGCGCGCCTTCAGCTTCTCGACCGATTCCTCGACGTTGTCCGCGCCCACCCACACGTCCAGGTGGAGGCGGTTCTTCACCGTCTTGGCCTCCGGGACCTCCTGGAACAGGATCCGCCGGGGCGGGCCCTCCGGTGGCGAGTCCGGGTGCCGGATGCCCGCTCCCGCTTTCCACACCAGCGAACCCCGGTACGTCCGGGTTTCCTCCTCCGTCGCGTACCCCTTCGCGATCATCTCGCGGACGAAGTCCGCGTCCGTCGGTTCCACGGACCAGCCGAGCGTCTCGGCCCACCAGTCGGCGAGCACGTGCGGGTCGGCCGAATCCACCACTACCTGGAAGTCATGCGCCATACCGGCACGTTAACGACCGAGTCCGACATTTTCCGGAGCATCGGGTCCTCGGGGACGACCGTGAAGCGCCACTTGTCCACGCCGCCGCCCATGATCTCGGCGTACCGGCGGGCCCCGTCCGCGTTGGCGAACCGGACCTGCTGGCCGTTCGTCAGGTGGGTGATCTTGACCGCCACGACTGCCTCCCGAAGTTGGTGGGCCGGCCCTCGGAGCTTCCCCCTCCGGGACCGGCAAGGCACAGTAGAACACATGTTCGACCGCCCGCGCCACTCTCTCCCTCAACTAGGGGACCAACAGGCAAAAGACCAGGTCAGAGCGGGCGAACCATGGCCATCCGTGGCCAGGCGTCGAGGCCGCGGGCGATCTCGGCCCGGCGGATCGAGCGCAGTCCGTCGCCGATTTCCGCTTCCGGGACGACCCGGAACCCCAGGCGTTCGTAGTACGGCGCGTTCCACGGCACGGTTTCGAACGTCGTGAGCGTCAACGCCGGCAATCCGCGCGCACGGGCCCACTCCGCCAGCGTCTCGATCAGCGCGCGGCCGATTCCCCGCCGCGCGTGCGACGGCCGGACCGACACCTGCTCGATGTGCGCGCACCCGTCGACGACCTCGGCGATCAGGTAGGCCACCGGCCGGTCCGCGGAGTCGACGCTCACCCAAGCGCGGCCCGCCGCCTGGAAAACCGCCAGCGACTCCACCGAACCCGGGTCTTCGTCGGCGATCGCCGCCATGTCGACGTCGCGGAAGAGTGCCCCGGCCTCCCGCTCGACGTCGACGAGCGCGGGCAGGTCGTCGGGGCGCGCGAGACGGATCACCCGGGTAGTTCTACGCGCCCGCGCGGATTTCTCACACCGAATAAGACGCGATCGCCCGCTGGATGCGGACCGCGTACTCCTGCAGGGCGGTGATCGCCGTCTGCCGGGCCTCTTCGGTGATCCGGGCGGCCGGGCCGGCCAGGCTCAGCACGGTGGGCCGCCTGCCGATCGTCTGCACCGGCACCGAACAGGCCCAGACGCCCTCGTCGAGTTCCCCCGAGCTGACCGCGTACCGGTTCTCCAGCGCCTGCTTCAGCTCGTCACGCACCGCTGTGCCGCGCTGCGCGACGATCGACGCCCACCGCTGGTCACGCTCGATCTCCGGCAGCAGCGCGAGCAGCATCTTGCCGGACGCGCCGACGCCGAGCGGCAGCGAATGCCCCGGCTCGAACGTGAACCGCATGGCGCGGTCGCACTCGACGCGGTCCGCGCACACGGCGCCGTCGCCGAACCGCTGGAACAGCATCACCGTCTCGCCGAGCTCCCGCGCGGCCTCCTCCATGGCCGGCCGCGCCAGCTGCACCATGTCGTTGGCGAGCTGGGCGGCCCGCGCCAGCGGCATCACCTGGCTCGTCAGGTGGTAGTGGCCGGCCCGGCCCTCCTCGAGCAGCTGCAGCTCCTTGAGCAGGGCCACGTACCGGTAGGTCGTCGCCACCGGGGTGCCGATCGTCGCGGCCAGCTCGGCGACGCTCGCCTCCCACCGGCGCTCCGAAAAGGCCAGCAGCAACTGGAGGACCTTGCGGGAACTGCTGGCACCCGGGGTGCGGCGGGGGGAAGTGGTGGCGGAACCGTCGACGGTACTGACGGCAGGCGTCATCGTGACCTCTCGGTGAGACAAAAACGACCTTCGCTATCACACGGGGTGAATAAATTAGCACGTAGTGTGAAAGGAAGGCCAGCAATGGCCCGGAATAGGGCCATCGCCGGGCGCACCGGACATCACATGGTGAGAAACTCGCCCGGTTTCGTCACCACGGGTGACTCGACGTACAGGCCGCGGTACTCGTCCTGGATCCCCGAGTTGTGCACCTGCAGCGCGAGCGGGCCGACGCGCCCGGCCGTCCGGTCGGTGAACTGCAGCACTTCGACGCCCTTGCAGGTGATCGCCGTGCCGGTGAGCGGGCAGCAGGCCATCCGCGCGACCCCGGTGGCGGCGTCGCCGATCAGTTCGCACTGGGCCCACTTCTTGATGTCGATGGTGGTGTGCGGCAGTTGCCGGAACAGTTTCCCGCCGCCGTTGTTGTGCCCCGGCCGGTAGTCCCAATGTCCCCCGTTCGGCGGTTGGAACTGGATGGCGCTCAGTGCGTCGCGGATCGGGTCGGTGGTGCCCCAGATCAGCACGGTCGGTTTGTGGTTGCCCTTGACCTGCCGGACATTGAATATCCACCGAAACGTGCCGACCTGCTGTTTGTTGTAGTACAACCAGCCGCGCGCGGTGCCATTGCCGTGGATGACGCCGGTTTTCGCCGACCAGAGCCCGGCTTTTGACGACGTCCACGCGCTCAGGTCGGTTCCGTCGAACATCGAGACCAGATTCGGGTCACCGTAAGGGTTTTCGGCCGCCGCGGCCGGCGTCGGGACCGAAGCCGCGACGATCCCCGCGGCCACCACGCCGAGAAGCTTCCGGAACATCCTGCCGTCCTCTCGTCGAACGCGAATCGAGGGTTCGGACGGCGGATTTTCACGTTAGGAGCGGCCCGGGCCGGGCGTCAACCACGGTCCCGGTCACCGGCGAGGAACGGCGTCAGCAGGCCGGAGACGGCCCGGTCGGCGAGCGCCAGCCCGTCGGCCTCGCCGACGTCGAGCACCTGGTACTTCCCCTTGCCCGCGGCGACCGGCGCGATCAGCGTGACCAGCCCGGCCCGGCGCTGGAAGTACGAGCGTTCGACGACGATCCCGGTCATCCCGTCGCAGCGGACGGCCGCCGTGCCGCGGTCCAGCGAACCCGACCGCGTCACGAGGTACCGGCCGGTGAGGGCGTGGCCGAGGCCGCGGTAGCGGTCCCAGCCGACGAGCGCGGCGACCGGCACCAGCACCAGCGCGACCTGCCACGGCCAGTCCGGCAGCGCACCGAGCCACGCCAGGCCGTAGAGCGCCGCGGCGAGCAGCAGCACGCTCAGGACGGCCCGGGACAGCCGCCGGTACAGCGCCCGGCGGGGGTGGCGCACCAGCGGCGTCGCGGCCGGGTCCTCACCCAGCACCCGGGCGACGACTTCGTGCGCGCGGGCCAGCGGCGCCGGCGGCAGCAGCAGGCTGCCGCCCTTGTCCGCGCTCTTGCCCTCCCGCAGGCCGGCGGCGATGGCGACGCAGCGGGCGCCACCGGCCAGCCGCAGCGGCAGCGGCTCGCGGATTTCGGCGCCGCGCAGGCGGTCCTCCTCGATCGACACCGACCGCGTGGTGATCAGCCCGCGCCGGATGTGCAGCGTGCCGGCGGGCTCCCGGGTGAGCCGGAAGTTCCAGAACGACAGGACGTACCCGCCGACCGACAGCAGCGAGACGAGCACCAGCAGCCCGACGGCGGCGAGCACCAGGCTCAGCCACACCGGGGTGTCGGCGAAGTGCCCGACGACGGCCTGGACCAGCGAAAACTGGATCGGGTCGAAGTGCAGTTCGTGCGCGAAGTGGTAGACCGTGCCGACCGCCGCACCGACCACGGCCAGCCCGGACAGCGTGAAGGGCGCGTACCGCAGCCACCGCTTGTCGACCGCGGCGATCAGCTGCTCCGGCGGCGCGGCGGCCTCCTCGGAAACGACCTCGGCCTTGCGGTGCAGCAGGAGCGTCCGCAGCCGCTGGGCCTCGGCGATGGTGACGGCGTCGAGGACGAGCTCGTCCTTGCCCGGTCCCTTGCCGTGCGAGTGCCGCCCGGTGCCGATCCGCGCGGCGGCCAGCGAGAACAGCCGGTGCTTCGGTTCCGAGGTGACGTCGACCGTGCGGATCCGGTCGCGCGGGATGGCCCGGTGCTTGCGCTGTAGCAGCCCGGTACGCCACTCGACCTGCGCCTCGGTGATCCGGTAGCGGGAGGTCAGCACGTGCGAGACGCCGGTGAACACGGCGATCGCGGTGAACACGAGACCGATCCACTGCCACGGTTCGCCGTGGCCGAACAGCAGCGCGCCCAGCAGCACCGGCAGCGACTTCACCAGGTCCAGCACCGGGCGGATGAGCAGCATGCGCCGGTCGAGGTGGTGCCACGGCGCGTCCTGCGTGCCCTCGGCGGGCGGGGTGATCACTTCGGCGGTGCTTTCTGCCGCCTCCGCGGGGAAGAGTGCGTCGGCGGGGCTCACGTCGCATCGCCCCGCACGGCCTGGGTGGTCTTCGTGAGCTCGTCGGCCAGGGCGAGCGCGCGGTCGTGCGCCAGGCCCGAGATCCGCAGTGGGCCCGCCGCGGAGGCCGTCGTGACGGTGATCTTCGCCAGCCCGAACAGCTGCTCGAAGGGGTCGCGCTCGATGTCGACGGTCTGGATCCGCGAGACCGGCGCGATCCGCCACTCCTGCTTCAGCCAGCCCGACTGGGTGTAGACGGCCTCGTCGGTGACCTCCCAGCGGTGCACCCGGTAGCGCCACTGCGGCATCACGATCAGGTGCAGCGGGCCGAGCACGCCGGAGAGCACCAGGGTCACGGTCAGGAACGATGGCGCGTCGTCGCTGGTCACGACGATGAGCGTCTGCACCCCGACCAGGATGATCCACAGGATCGACGCGGTCACCGTCCAGTAGCCGATGGCCCGGCGGCTGACCCGGTGCGCCGGCGGCCGCAGCCGCAGCGCCGTGTTCGTGGTGTGTTCGCTCACGGGTCAAGCGTGCCCGATCGGTGCCTTGCGCGCCCACGACAGTTGTCACGATGGCGATCCGAACCGGCCTCGAACGCGTGGCGTTACGATCGGCGACACCGTCGGCGGAATGGAATCCCACCCGGGGTGTGTTGTGCTTGACGGATTGGTATAGCGGCGATCAGGAGGATCAGGTGGGACTCGATCCCGACGACCTGTACGAGGTGGACTCGGACGTCCCCGACCTGACCGGGGCGGTGCTGCTGCACCACTTCGAGGGGTTCATGGACGCCGGCTCGGCGGGCCGTCTGCTGGCGGAGCACCTCCTGGGCGGCGAGCACCGGGTGGTCGCCCGTTTCGACGTCGACCGGCTCATCGACTACCGCTCGCGGCGGCCGACGATGACCTACGCGGTCGACCACTGGGAGGACTACGACGCGCCCGAGCTGGTGGTGCACCTGCTGCACGACGCCGACGGCACGCCGTTCCTGCTGCTGTCGGGCCCGGAGCCGGACCACGACTGGGAGCGGTTCAGCGCGGCGGTCCGGAACCTGGTCGAGCGCTGGGGCGTCCGGCTGACGGCCGGCTTCCACGGCATCCCGATGGGCGCGCCGCACACCCGCCCGCTCGGCGTCACCGCGCACGCGACCCGCAAGGACCTGGTCGTCGACAACCAGCAGCTGCCGAACCGGCTGCAGGTGCCGGGCAGCCTCGCCGCGCTGCTGGAGTACCGGCTCGGCGAGTGGGGCCACGACGCGATGGGCTTCGCCGCGCACGTGCCGCACTACCTGGCGCAGTCGACGTACCCGGCGGCGTCGCTGATCGTGCTCGACGCGCTGAGCCGGGCGACCGGGCTGAGCCTGCCCGAGGGCGAGCTGCGCGCGGCCGCGGACCTGGCGGACGCCGAGATCAACCGGCAGGTCGCGGAGTCCGACGAGATCGCCGACGTCGTCCGCGCCCTGGAGCGGCAATACGACACGTTCATCGAGGCGTCCGACCGGGGCAGCCTGCTGGCGGAGTCGGTCGAGCACATGCCGACGGCGGAGGAGCTCGGTTCGCAGTTCGAGCGGTTCCTCGCGGAGCAGAACGGCGGCGACGGCCCCGAGCGCGGATGACGCGCTACGACGAGATCGGCGTCGGTTACGCACTGGGCCGGCGGACGGACCCGCGCTGGCTCTCGCCGGTGCTGTCGGCGCTGGGTCCCGCGGCGTCGGTGCTGGACGTCGGCTCGGGGACGGGCTCGTACGAGCCGCCCTCGCGGCACGTCGTGGCGGTCGAGCCGTCGGCGGAGATGATCCGGCAGCGCGCGACGGGGGCGGCGCCGGTGGTCCGGGCGGTCGCGGAGGCGCTGCCGTTCGCGTCGGACACGTTCGACGCGGCGCTGGCGGTGCTGACGGTGCACCACTGGCCGGATTGGCGCGCGGGTGTGCGCGAGCTGCGCCGGGTCGCCGCCCGTCAGGTCGTCCTGGCGTACGACACGGCGCTGCACAGCGACTTCTGGTTCGTGCGGGAGTACGTGCCGGAGATCGCCGCGCTGGAAGCGTCCCGCCCTTCGGCGCCGGAGATCGCGGACTTCCTCGGCGCGTCGGCGGTGGTGCCGTTGCCGGTGCCGTGGGATTTCACGGACGGGGTGTTCCCGGCGTACTGGCGCCGGCCGGAGGCGTACCTGGACCCGGGGGTGCGCCAATCGTGCTCGGCCCTGGCCCAGACCTCGCCGGCGGCGGTCTCGCGGGGGATCGCGCGGTTGCGGGAGGACCTGGAGTCGGGGCGGTGGCACGGGGACCACGCGGACCTGCTCGACCTGCCGGAGTGGGACGCGGGTTTCCGGCTGATCGTGGCCTAGCCGTGGCAGCCTTCTTCGTTCAACGGCCCGAACGAAGGCAGCACCAGCCCGCACAGGTACCCGTCGATCCAGCGCCCGTTCCCCGCGAGGTTCGTCCCCAGCCGCACGAACGGCGCGAACCCCCGGATCCCGGCGGCCAGCGCGTCCTGGTTGCGCTGCAGCATCGACGTCAGCTGGTCCAGCTGGGTCAGCACCGGCCCGACCGGTGACTCCCCGATGAGCCCCGACAACTCCGACGACAACCGCCGCGAGCCGTCCAGCAGCCGAGTGATCGCCGCTTCGCGGTTGCTCACCGAGGCGAGCAGCTCGTTGCCGTCCTCGAGGAGCCGGCGAACCGCCGCGTCGCGGTCGACGAGAGTCTGCGAAATCACGCGTGTATTGCCCAGCAACGCAGCCAGCTGCCGGTCGCGCGCGGCGAGCGAGTCCGAAAGCCGTGAGAGCCCGGTAAGGGCGGCGCGAACGCTCTGCGGAGTGTTTGCCAGCGTCGCCGAAAGCGTGTCGAAGCTGCGAGCCAGCCGCGTGGTGTCGATACGGTCCACTGTGGACGAAAGCTCGCCGAACGCCGCGAGGATGTCGTACGGCACCGTCGTGCGCGACCGCGGGATCGGCGACCCCGGGTCGAGCGTGCCCTCGCCCTGCGGGTCGAGCGCGAGGTACTTCTGGCCCAGCACCGTCTTCAGCCGGATCGCCGCGCCCGTCGCGTCGCCGAGCCAAGCTCCCTTGGCCCGGAACGAAACCAGCACGTGGTCGCCGCGCAGGCGCACGTCCGACACGCGCCCCACCTCGACGCCGGCGATGCGGACGTCGTTGCCGGCACTCAGCCCGGCCGCTTCGGTGAACTCGGCCGCGTAGGTCGTCCCGTCGCCGAGTACCGGCAGGGAGCGCGCGTTCAGCGCCGTCACCACGCCCAGGGCCAGCACGGCCAGGCCCGCGACGGCCGTCCTGACCGGATTTGACATGGCGTCAAGAGTGACCCACCTCACGCCGGGTCGCCAGCCGAGTCCCCCGATGAGAGGAATCGGGGTATTCGCGGTACTCCAGCGCGTTGGCCGCGCGATCGGTCATCCAGGCGAAGATGCCGCCGAACAGCCGCGTGCTCAGCATCCGGTAGGCGCGGTTGCGGCTGCGGATCTTCGCGGCCGTGCGCGGCGCGAGGAAGTTGCCGGACCCCTTGCCGTTCTTCTGCCCGACCGTGGCCGGCTTGCGCAGCCGCTGCTCGTACTTCGCGAACGCCGTCACGTGGTCGCCGCCGGCCGCCGCGAGCTCGCCCGCCAGCACCTGGGCGCCCATCATCGCCAGCCCCGTGCCGGACCCGCCCGGCCCGGCGCACCAGGCGGCGTCGCCGAGGAGCACCACGCGCCCCTTCGACCAGCGGTCGAGGTGGATCTGGCTGATCGAGTCGACGTACAGGTCGTCCGCCGCGGGCAGCGCTTCGAGCAGCTTCGGCGTCTCCCAGCCGGTGTCCGCGAACAGGTGCGTGAGCAGCGCACCCTGCTCGGCGGGTGTGCGGCGGTGGAACTCGACGCCGTCCGCCGCGAAGACCAGGCCGACGTGCAGCCGGTCCGGCAACCGGTGGCTGCCCACCATCAGGCCGCGGCCGGGCTCGTTGTACAGGACGCTGGTGTGGTCGAGCCCCAGGTGGTTGGGCGCGGTGAACCCGGCGATGCCGAAGCCGAGGTCGCGCCGGAAGTCCTGCTCCGGCCCGAAGGCGGCGGCCCGGACGCCGGAGTGCACGCCGTCGGCCCCGACGACCAGGTCGAACGTCCGCGGTGCGCCGTGGCGGAAGGTGACTTCGACGCCGTCCGCCGTCTCGGTGAGGCTCGTGACGCGATCGCCGAAGACGTATTCGGTGTGGTCCGCGGTGTGCTCGTACAGGATCCGCGCGAGGTCACCGCGCAGGATCTCGACCTCGCCGCTCCAGGCGGCGCCGGGCACGGTCAGCGCGGGACGGCCGTCGAGGCCGAGCACGGTCTGCTCGCCCATCGCCGTCTCGTACCGGCGGATCTCGTCGAGCACCCCCATCGCGGCCAGTAGTTTCACCTGCTCGCCGCGGAAGTCGACGGCCTGGCCCCCGGGCCGCAGGGCGGGCGCGGACTCGACGACGGTGACGCGGTAGCCGGCGCGGTGCAGCCAGTGGGCGGCGGACGGGCCGGCGATGCCGGCCCCGGAAACGAGCACGGTCCTGGTGGTCATCGGGGGTTCCTCTCGGGTCGGTGGCTTCCGGCACCGAGACTGCGGGCGACCGCTTACCGTCTTCGCACGATCCGCTGACGGCTCGGCCAGTGCCCCGCGGTTGCAGTCGCTAACATGGCCCGGGTGGACCGCGCCGCCGAAGGCCGGATCCAGGAGGACGGCGACGGCGTCGTCGAGGCACGCATCCTGGATGCCGCTGCACACCTGATCGCCGAAGAGGGCTTCGGCCGGTTGAAGATCGGCGGCGTCTGCGCCCGCTCCGGCTACGCGCGTTCGGTCGTCTTCCAGTACTTCGGCGACAAGGACGGGCTCGGGCGGCGGCTCGTCGAGCACGCCGTCGAGGCGTTCACCGACGCCTACAGCGAGGCCGTCGCGGCCCGGACCGGATCGGCGAACGCGACGCCGATGGACATGCTCCGCGCGCTGCTGGACATCATCTTCGAGCTGATCCGCACGATGCCGACGCTCAACCAGGCGTTCCTGGCCCTGTGGGGCGACGCGGCGGCGGAGTACTCGGGCCTGCGCGGCGCGCTCACCGAGGCCGACCGCCGGTTCCGGTTCGCCATCGCGCAGACCGTGGCCAGCGGGGTCGCGGACGGGTCCATCACCGGTGTCCGCGACCCCGATTCCTACGCTTCGGCGCTGCTGGCCCAGTTGCGCGGGATCTCGATGCAGGCCCTGATCGACCCCGACGGCGTCGATCTGCGCGGGCTGCGCGCCGAGCTCGAGCGCAGCGTCGACCGGCTGTCCTCGAGCTTCCGCGGCACGCTCTAAAGCGCGTACACGATGCTCCGCAGCACGATCACGCCGATGAAGACGAGCGTGAAGGCCAGGTCGAGCGAGATCCCGCCGATCCGCACCGGCCGCACCACCCGCCGCACCGGCCCGATCACCGGTTCGGTCGCGGCGTAGGCCAGGCCGCGGGCGCGCCGCGCCCACGGCGGGGTGTTGCCCACCACCGCGACCCAGTCCAGCACCATCCGCGCGACCAGCACCAGCAGGTACAGGCTCAGCGCGAACCCGAGCAGCGTCCCTAGCGCACCCATGGCCCCTCCGTTCTTCCTACCCCGAGAACGCGCGAGGGGGGCCGGGAGTGCCAGTTCTGTCCGGTTCACAGGATTTCGACAGGATCGGGTGACGGCCGTCACCGCGAGTAGCGATCAGCCGAAGGTCACCACGAGCCGGCCGTCGGAGGCGAAGGACCACCTCATGGTGCCGGCGTAGGACGAGCACCGGGACCCGTTCTTGCCGGTCCAGAACTGGTCCGAGCTGTCGACGTTGCCGACGGTCTTGTCGTTCGAGCCACCGCCGGCGAAGCGGCACGAAGTGTCGTTGCGGAACACCGAAGTCCCGGTGTCGAAGGAGAAGTTGCGCTCGGCGTTGTCGATGCCGACGTTGTCCGAGACGGACATCGAACCGGGGTTGCTGTTGTAGGTGAACCCGTGGTGGCCGTTGCGGTAGGCGATGTCGCGCCGGACGATGTGGTTGACCGCGATCTTGTCGCCGCCGAGCTTGTAGCCGTTGCGGTCGCCGTTCTTGTTGACGGTGCCGTTGCTCAGGGTGCCGTTGGCGTAGGCGAGGGAGTCTTCGATGGTCACCGGGCCGATCGGGCCGGTGTCGGTCTTGGTGTAGAGGTCCCAGCCGTCGTCGATGTTGTGGTGCGAGACGTCGTAGCGGAAGACGTTCCCGGGGCCGGCGGTGAGCTTCGCGGCGAACCCGTCGGCGTCTTCGCCGTCGGAATCGGCGTTGTCGTGCGATTCGGAGCTCACGACGAGGTTGTTCGACGGCCACTGGTCCTTCGGCGTGCTCGACGCGATCCGCGAGATCTGCAGCCCGGAGTCGCGGTTGAAGCGCGTGACGACGCGTTCGATGACGTTGTTGCTCCCGCCGACGAAGATCCCGTTGTCCCCGGCGCGTTCGACGACGATCCCGGCGACGCGCCAGTAGGAGCCGTTGACGGCGAGCCCGCGGTTGGCCGGGTCTTCCTGCATGGCCGAGAAGTTCAGCACGGGTGTCTCGCCGGGGTAGGCGGAGAGCGTCTTGCGCGCGCTGGAAGTGCCGCTGTTGGCGGGCGCGATGGTGACGGTCTGGCTGTAGGAGTAGGTGCCACCGCGCAGCGAGATGGTGCCACCGGCCCCGATCCGGCTCAGGGCCGACGGCAGGGTGGTCGGATCCGTCTGCGTCCCGGCGGCGGAGTCCTTGCCGTTGGGCGCCACGTAAAGCGTGGTGGCCGCGGCATCGGACGGCGGGGCCAGCGCGGCCACGGTGACCAGCGCGGCGGCTGCTGTAAGCGCTTTCTTGATGCTTCCGTACGAACTCATGCACGCCTCCTTGCGGGCAAGAACTGTCGGACACCCGGATCCGAGAGCGCTCCCAGAGGGAGCGGGATCTCCGGTGAGGCGACGGTAGCATCGGGTAGCGGCGGCCCGAGTGGGCCAAGCGGGTCGTCTGTACTGAAAACGCTTTCAGGAGTGGCCTGGTGGCACGGCACGCCTGGTGGACGGCGGAAAATCCTCGGGAGTCGCGGGCTTGATGTTCACCACAACTCGGCTCGGGTCGAAGCCGGGCGGCCAGACGGTGGTCGCATCGGCCAACGCGCCGGTCAAGAGCGCCGAGTCGAGGTGCCGCGCCCGCATGTCCGCACCTCGAAGATCGGCTCCGCGAAGGTCGGCGGCACGCAGGTCGGCGCCTTCGAGGTGTGCTTCACGCAGGTTGGCGTTTGCGAAACACGTCCGGACCGCCATGGCCTGCCGCAGGTCGGTTCGCTGCAGTTCGGCTCGGTCGAGCCGCACATCACCCAGCCGGACGCGCGCGAGATTCGAGTGCCGGATGATCGCGTCCGCCAGGTTGGCGCCGTACAGGTTCGCACTGCGGAGATCCACCCGCGACAGGTAGAGGTGCAGGGCATCGCCTGCGGGGGGTCGGCGACCGAGCACGTTCATGGCCGCCTGAACGTCGGGCGCGCGGACGTACAGCCAGGGCAGTGTCCTGTCGACTTCGGTCGTCGGGTGTTCCGGCCCGCCCGCCGGCGATTCTTGCCACGGCGAGTGACCGCGGACGAACGCGCCCAGGACGTACTGGATCTGCGGCCGATCCGACGCGGAGTTCCTGGCGACCCGTTCGAGGGCGTAGATACCGCCGATTCGCACGTCGATGTTCTCGCTGCCGATTTGATCGACGGCACGGGTGAAGCGCTCCGTGGTCTGACCTTCGCGGTTGACCTGAACCTGGCGCCAAGCCCCGATCGCCCCCAAAACAACCAACAGGCCGGCGACCGACTGGAGAACCGCGGACCGAACCCCGTTCTGCAGCTGGGATTGGACTTGTTGCAGCTGGATCCGCACGTCGGCGCTGCTCACGCCCCGCAGTTCTGCATCGGTCAGTTGCGGGTACACCAGTTGGGGAATCACCGTGAGGCCGGCGAGAACGGTGATCAGAAAACATATCAGGAACAGGGTGATATACCACCGATCTCGTCGCGTCATCGCTCGAATTATTCGGGATTTCCGCTGTCTGGAAAGCCGCTAACGGGTGGAGGAGGCCGTTGCCGCAGTTGGTGTCCCGCCCGTGGAACGAGGCCCGGTTCGAGAGCGGGCGGGGAAGTTGCAGGCGCGGCTGCCCGCGACCAAACCTCGGTCGTCGATCGGCCGAGGGGAAAGCCGGTGCGGTTCTCGGTGGTGAACCGGGGAATCCCCCGGGTCCTCGGCGCGCAGTTGTTCAGGCGGCGGTGCCCGGCCCGGTCGCGAAAGTGTCGAGGTCGGGCAGCGGGCGGCCGCAGACCTCGTGGGCTTCGGCGGCGGTGAGGCCGAGCATGCGCAGCACGTCCTCGGTCACCTGGTCGGTCGTGGCGGCGTCGTCGCGCTCGGGTCGTCGGTGCAGCAGGTGGCCGAGGCCCAGGGCGGCTCCGGCCACCGTGACCATGGCGAGTTCGGTGTCCGGCACGGTGAAGCGGCCGGCCCGCACGGCGGCCTCGATGTCGCGGCGGGCCCGGGGGGCCAGCCCGCTCTCCGAGCCGGCGAGTTCGAAGCCGTGGTGCAGGAGCACCTTGCTGAGTTCGGGGTGCCGGCGGTGCAGGCGCCCGGTCAGCCGGAAGCTCTGCGCGAAGACCTGGGCCGGGTCGTCCAGGCCGGTGGTCAGCCCGTCGAGCAGGGCGCCGTGCGTGTCGAGGGCGTCCTCGACCGCGGCCTGGTAGAGCTGCTCCTTCGTCTCGAAGTGGTTGTAGAACGAGCCCATCCCGACGTCCGCGATCCGGGTGATCTCCAGGATCGGCACCGCGGTCTTCCCCGCGGCGATGAGGGCTTGGGCCGCCCGGATCAGGGCCGCGCGGGTGTGTGCCTTGCGCCGTTCCAGCCGGCTCGGAACATGCTCCGGCATCCGTGCTCCCGTCTTCGCTGGTCGTCGCCGCATCGTAGCTCAGTACGTCACTGATGAGGAAATCGTCAGAAACTCTTGACTGAGGAGATGCTCATAACTGACGATGTCGTCATCAACGTGGCTGGAGGAGCCGTGGGAGATCCGCACAGCGGGCTGCACAGCGAGCGCGGCGCGCTCGCGGGCGAGCATCCCGGCCGGGCCGCGAACCCGGTGGTCAAGGTGCACGACCTGGCGTGGCTGGAGTTCGAGAAGCCGGACCTGGAGCGGGCGGAGGTGTTCGCCCGGGCCTTCGGGTTCACCACCGTGCTCAGCACCGGCCGCGAGCTGCACCTGCGCGGCACCGACGCCGGCGCGCCGTGCGTGCTCATCCGCAAGGGCGCCCGGTCGAAGTTCCTCGGGCCGGCGTTCCTGGCCGCGGCTCCCGGCGACGTCCTGCGGCTGGCCGAAGCCACCGGGCGGCCGGTCGCCCGGCTACCGGAGACGCTCGGCGGCGTCGTCGTGGACCTGCCCGACCCGAGCGGCCTGCGGGTCCGGGTCGTCTCGGACACCCACGAGCTGCCCGCGCTGCCGCCGCAGGAGCCGCACGTGCTCAACTTCGGCCACGAAGCCCGGCGGATCAACGCCACGCAACGCCCGCCGCGAGCACCGGCGCTGGCGCAGCGGCTCGGGCACGTGGTGCTGCAGACGACCCGCTACCGCGCGGTGCTGGACTGGTACCTGGAACACCTGGGCCTGATCGTCAGCGACTTCCTCTACCACCCGGGCCGGCGCGAGCGCGGGCCGGTGATGAGCTTCATCCGGTGCGACCGCGGCGCCACCCCGGCCGACCACCACACCCTCGCCCTGCTGCTCGGCCCGGCCGACCGGTACGTGCACTCGGCGTACCAGGTCGCCGACCTCGACGCGCTGGCCGCGGGCGGCGAGTACCTGCGCGAACACGGTTACCACCACTCGTGGGGCATCGGGCGGCACATCGAGGGCAGCCAGCTGTTCGACTACTGGCGTGACCCGGACGGGTTCATGGTCGAGCACTTCAGCGACGGCGACCTGTTCGACAGCACCCTGGAACCCGGCTGGGCCCCGTTGACCGCCTCCGGGCTGGCCCAGTGGGGGCCGCCCGCGACCGCCGACTTCCTCGGCGTCAAGCCCGGCAAGGAATCCCTGCGCGAACTGCGCGCGATGCTCACCGCGCTGCGCGAAGACAACGAATTCGACGCCCGGCGCCTGCTGGGCCTGCTGAAGGTGGCCCGCTCATGAGTCTGACCGTTCTGCGCACCGCCGATGCCTGGTACCTCACCACCCCGGACGGCGCGGCGAAGATCCCCACGTCCGCGAAGACCACCGGCGAGCTGCTCGCCGACCGCACGGCGATCGCCGCCGCGGGGCCGGCGACCGACTCCGTCGAGGACCTCGTCCTGGTCTCGCCGGTCACCGCGCCCTGCCGCGTCGTCGCCCAGATGACCAACTTCGCCTCGCACGTCACGGAATCCGGGATGGACCCGAAGACCGTGCCGCTGACGTTCTTCCGCAAGACCTCCGGCTCGATCAGCGGCCCGTTCGACGACGTCGTCAAGCCGTCGCACGTGCGGCTGCTCGACTACGAGGTGGAGATCGGGCTGGTCATCGGCCGCGAAATCCCGGTCGGCACCGAGATCGCCTCGCTGAGCGAGTACGTCGCGGGCCTGGTCGTGACCAACGATGTCTCCGCTCGCGACATCCAGCTCCCCCAGACCCAGTTCTACGAAGCCAAGTCCTATCCGACGTTCACCCCGGCCGGGCCCGCTCTCGTGCTGGTGGACGCCGATGGGCTCGAGCGGTTCGGCGACCTGCGGCTGCGGCTGTCGGTCAACGGCTCGGTCCGGCAGGACTCGGTCGTCGGCGAGGACATGATCTACCGTCCGCTCGAAGCCTTGCGGGCGTTGACCCGGTTCCAGCGCCTGGATCCCGGCGACCTGGTGCTGACCGGAACGCCGGCCGGCACTGCGTTGTCCGCGCCGCCGAAAGCCGTGGAGAAGCTCGCCGCGCTGCTGCCCCCGGCGCTGAAGTGGAAGCTGTTCTTCAAGGGACAGGCGAAGAATCCGAAGTACCTGGCCGACGGCGACGTCGTCGAGGCGTCGGTCGCCACCGACGACGGTGTCCTCGACCTGGGCACCCAGCGCACGGTCGTGAGGCACAAGCGATGACCGGCGCTTCCCTGTGGCCGCGCTGCGCCGGGCCCGCCGACCTGGCCGCGATCGAGGCCGTCCCGCTCGCCGAACGAGGTCTGCCGGAGTCGACGTACGCCCTGCTGCGGCGGGCCGCCGCGTGGTGGCCGGAGCACCCGGCGACCACCGTGCTGCCCGAAGCCGCGCGGTGGCGCGAGCCCGTCCGCCGCACGTTCGGCGAGCTGCTCGCCGACGTCCACCGCTACGCCAATCTGCTGCACGACCTCGGGATCCGGCGCGGCGACGCGGTCGCGGTGATGGCGCCCAACTGCGCCGACCTGATTCCGGCGACCCTGGCCGCCCAGCTGGCCGGGATCGCGGCGCCGCTCAACGGCGGCCTGTCCCGCGACCACCTCGCCGAACTGCTCCGCCGGTCCGGCGCCCGCGTGCTGATCACGGCCGGACCGGAACTCGCGCCGGAAATCTGGGCCACCGCCCGGGCGCTGGCCGCCGAGCTGGACGTCGTCCTCGTGCTGCGCCCGACCGGCGCGACCGGCGAACCGGCCGCGTTGCCCGCCATCGAAGGGGTGCGCATCGGCTACCTCGCCGAACTTTCCCCCACAATGGACTCTTCCGACTTCGCCGGTGAGCCCCCGGTGGCGTCGGACCTGGCCGCGTTGTTCCACACCGGCGGCACCACCGGAGCGCCGAAACTGGCCGCGCACACGCACGCCAACGAGGTCGCCGACGCGTGGATGATCGCGGCGAATTCGCTGCTCGACCCCGGCTCGGTCGTCTTCGCGGCGCTGCCGCTGTTCCACGTCAACGCGCTCGTCGTCACGCTGCTGGCGCCGCTGTTCAAGGGCCAGCACGCGGTGTGGGCCGGCCCGCTCGGCTACCGCGAACCGGCGCTGTACGGGGAGTTCTGGAAGATCGTCGAGCACCACCGGATCGCGGCGATGAGCGCGGTCCCGACCGTGTACGCGGTGCTCGCGCAGTGCCCGGTCGACGCCGACATCTCGAGCTTGCGCCACGCCATGGTCGGTGCCTCGCCGCTGCCCGCGGCCGTCCGGGAGGGCTTCCAGGGCCACACCGGCGTCACGCTGGTCGAGGGGTACGGGCTGACCGAAGCCACCTGCGCCAGCGCGCGCAGCTTCCCCGACGTCCCGCGCCCCGGCAGCGTGGGGCAGCGCCTGCCCTACCAGCGGATGAAGGTCGTCCACCCGGAAACGGGGGAGGAGTTGCCCCACGGCGAGACCGGGGTGCTGGCCATCAGCGGCCCCACCGTGTTCCCCGGCTACGTCGTCGGGCGTGCCGGAACCGGGTACGTCCTGGACGGCCTCGGCAAACTCCGCGACGGCTGGCTGACCACCGGCGACCTGGCTCGCCTGGACGCCGACGGGTTCGTGCACCTGGCCGGCCGCGCCAAGGACCTCATCATCCGCGGCGGCCACAACATCGACCCGGCGCTGGTCGAGGACGCCTTGCTGGCCCACCCCGAGGTGACCGCGGCCGGCGCGGTCGGCCGTCCGGACGAGCATTCCGGCGAGGTGCCCGTCGCGTACGTGACCCTCGCGCCCGGGGCCACGGCGAGCGAGGCCGACCTGCTCGCCTGGGCCGCCGGCCGGGTGCCCGAGCGGGCCGCCGCGCCGAAGGCCGTCACCGTGCTCGACGCCCTGCCGGTGACCGACGTCGGCAAGCCCTACAAGCTCGCGTTGCGCGCTGACGCGGCTCGCCGCGCGATCGCCGAAGCACTGTCGGCGTTCGACGGAGTGGCCGTCGACGCGGTGATCGAGGACGTCACCGTGACCGTGACGATCACCCTTTCGTCCGATGTGGACGAACCGAAGGTGAGGGCCACTCTGGGCCGCTACACCGTCCCCACCCGTCTGACCTTCCGGGGAGACTCATGATCGTCCTGTCCGTCCTCGTGGGGGCCGTCTTCCTGCTCTTGGGCTCGGCCAAGCTGTTCGCGCTCGCACCCATGCGGGAACGCGCCGCGCACGCCGGGTTCTCCGTCACGGCCTACCGCGGCATCGGCGCGCTGGAGATCGCCGGAGCTGCCGGGCTCCTGCTCGGCTTGACCGTGCCGGTGCTCGGCGCCTTGGCCGGGGCCGGCCTGCTGCTCCTGCTCGCCGGTGCCGTCGTCACGCACGTGCGCAACCGGGACCGGGGCCGCGACGTCGTCCCGGCGCTGGTCTGCGCGGTGCTCGTCGCCGGCTACCTCGTGGCTCTCGGGGTGTCGCCGTGAAGGTCCCGGTCGTCATCGTCGGCGCGGGTCCGACCGGGCTGACCGCCGCGGCGCTGCTCGGCCGGTACGGCGTCGAGTGTCTGGTGCTGGAGCGCTGGGAGTCGGTCTACCCGCAGCCCCGAGCGGTGCACCTGGACGACGAGGTGCACCGCATCCTCGGGCGGCTCGGGCTGGCCGGGGCGTTCGCCGCCATCTCGTGGCCCTGCCACGGGCTGCGGCTGCTCGATCCGGACCTGCGGGTGCTGGCCGAGTTCCGCCGTTCGCCGGGCGGCGGCCGGCACGGCTACCCCGAGGCGAACATGTTCGACCAACCCGACCTGGAGCACCTGCTCCGCACCCACCTGGAGACGCTCGGCGCCGTCACCGTGCGCGGCAATACCGAGGTCACCGGTATCCGGCAGGACGGGAGCGGCGTGCAGGTCGAGACCGCCGACCGCGGCACCCGCGCGCGCGAGACGATCCACGCCGACTACGTCCTGGGCTGCGACGGCGCCAACAGCCTCGCCCGGACGGCGATCGGCGCGACGATGGCCGACCTGAAGTTCGACCAGCGCTGGCTGGTGGCCGACGTCGCCACCACCGCCGAGCTCGGCGCGTGGGAAGGCGTGCACCAGGTCTGCGACCCGCGCCGCGCCGCGACCTACATGCGCATCGGGGAAACCCGCTACCGCTGGGAGTTCCGGCTGCTGCCGGGGGAGACCGCCGGCGACTTCGGCGACCTCGGCCGGCTGCACCCGCTGATCGCGCCGTGGACCGCGGACATCCCGGCCGGCGACCTGGAGATCGTCCGCGTCGCCGAGTACACCTTCCGCGCGCAGCTCGCGGACCGGTGGCGCGACCGCCGGGTGTTCCTGCTCGGCGACGCCGCCCACCTCACGCCGCCGTTCATCGGCCAGGGCATGGGCGCCGGGCTGCGCGACGCCGTCAACCTGGCCTGGAAACTCGCCGGCGTCCTCGACGGGACGCTGCCCGCGTCCGTGCTCGGCACCTACGAGGTGGAACGCAAGCCGCACGCCCGCGCGATGATCCGGCGCGCGGTGCTGGTCGGCAAGGCCATGACCGAAGGCGGTCGCATCGGCAACCTCATCCGCCGGGTGGTCGCGCCGCGCCTGAACGGCCGCGTCCTCGACAGCGCGACGCCCGCCCTGCACCGGTCGGACCTCGTCGTGCGGCCGAGGCTGGGGCGGACGGCCGCGGGACGGCTGTGCCCCAACGCCCTCCTCGACGACGGGACCCGCTTCGACGACGTCGTCGACGGCCGCTTCGCCGTCGTCACCACCAACACGCCGTCGGAGACCGAGCGAGCCGCCATCCGGGAGTCCGGCGCCGTCCTCGTCCCCACCCGGCGTTCCGGTGAGCTGCACCGCTGGCTGCGGACCGGCGCGGCCGTCGTCCGTCCGGACGGCACGGTGCTGAGCGCCGGCAACAGCCTCTCCCGGTGCCGGCACCCCTGACAAGGAGCAACGATGCCCCAACGCCACGAAGTGCCGGTGTACCGGCCGGACATCTATTCGCCGCAAGCGATCCTGGACCCGTACCCCCACTACGCGAACCTGCGCGAACTCGGTCCGGTGGTGTGGCTGCCCAAGCACGACGTCTACGCGCTGCCCCGGTACGCCGAATGCAAGGCCGTGCTGCTGGACGACAAGACCTTCGTCTCCGGCGACGGCGTCGCCCTCAATCCCGTCGCCAACCGGCTTTCCCGCGGCACGACGCTCAACAGCGACGGCGAAGACCACGCCCGCCGCCGGGCCCTGGTCGCCCACCGGCTCACGCCCCGGGCCCTGCGCGCGATGAAGGACGTCGTGGAACGCCAGGCGGCCGAGATCGTCGACGCCGCAGTCGCCCGACGTACTGTCGACGGTGTCGAAGTCGCGGCCGCCCTGCCCGCGGCGGTGGTCCCCGACCTCGTCGGCTGGCCGGTGGAGGGGCGGGAGCACCTGCTGCGGTGGGGCGCGGCCACCTTCGACATCCTCGGTCCGTTGAACGGCCAGGCGGTGCAGGCGGTCCCGGCCGGCCTGGGCATGGCGCGGTTCGCGCACACGGTCGCGAAGCGGCGGAAGGTGTTGCCGGGCAGCATGGGCGACGACCTGCTGCGCGCGGCCGACGCGGGCGAACTCACCCACGCCGAGTGCCCGGCGCTGATGATCGACTACCTCGCGCCGTCCCTGGACACCACCCTCAGCGCGATCGCGAGCGCCCTGCACCTGTTCGCCACCCACCCCGGCCAGTGGCAGCTCCTCAAGGACGACCCGGGCCTGATCCCCAACGCGGTCAACGAGATCGTCCGCTACGAATCGCCGTTGCGCGCGTTCAGCCGCAAGGTCGCGCGCGACACCGAGGTGGCCGGCACGCCGTTGCCCGCAGGCGCCCGTGTCCTCGTCGTCTACGCCTCCGCCAACCGCGACGCGCTGGAGTGGGAAAACCCGGACACGTTCGACATCCGCCGCGACGCGGCCCGCCAGCTCGGCTTCGGCCGCGGCACACACGGCTGCGCCGGACAGGGCCTCGCCCGCTTGGAAACCCAGGCAATGCTGCACGCACTCGTGGCCCGCGTCGAGAGGATCGAGCCGACCGGCCCACCCGAGTGGGCGCGCAACAACATCATCCACCGCCTCGGACGGCTCCCGCTCGAACTCATCCCGGCCTGAAAGGGGACACCAGTGCAGATCTCCGCCGACTACGACCGCTGCGAAGGCCACGGCCTGTGCACCGAACAGGCACCCGCGATCTTCGACCTCGACGACGAGGCCGAACTCGTCCACCGCTTCGAAGGCACCGACATCCCGCCGGAGCAGATAGCCGCCGCCCGCGCGGCGGTCACCTCGTGCCCGGTCGCTGCGCTGCGCGAACTCCCGTGACACCACGGCGCTTCCCAGCCGGCCCCGGCCGCAGCCGGCCGGGTGAGACGCGAATCGGCCCCTACCGCGTTCTCGCTGGTAGGGGCCGATTGGTGGGAGTAAAAGAACGTGCCCTCGGCAGGATTCGAACCTGCGACACCTGCCTCCGGAGGGCAGTGCTCTATCCCCTGAGCTACGAGGGCCCATCGCTGGGCGACTCCGAAAGCTTAGCGCATGCCCCGCCGCCTCCCTCCCGCAGGTGGTCGGACTGACGAACGCCCAGGTCAGCGCCGGCAAGTTGATCCTTTCGACCGGACGTCGCTAGCGTGGGAGGCCCACCTGAAGGAGCCGAGATGGCCGAGCCGTTCCAGGTAGCTCTCGATGAGGGCGATGTCGCCGATCTGCGGGAGCGGCTGCGGCGGACGCGGTGGCCCGAGCCCGAGACCGTCGATGACTGGTCGCAGGGGGTTCCGCTCGCCTACGTGCGCGAGCTCTGCCGCGACTGGGGCGAAGAATACGACTTCGGGTTCGCCCGGCGGCTCAACGCCTTTCCGCAGTTCCGGGCCACCGTCGACGGGGTCGGCCTGCACTTCCTGCACGTCCGGTCACCCGAGGCCGATGCGCTGCCGCTCGTGCTGACCCACGGGTGGCCCGGGTCCGTTCTCGAATTCCTCGACGTCCTCGGGCCGCTCACCGATCCCGCCAAGCACGGGGGTGATCCCGCCGATGCCTTCCACGTCGTCGCGCCGTCGCTGCCCGGGTTCGGGTGGAGCGACAAGCCCGCGCTGAAGATCCCGCGGGTTGCCGAGCTGTGGGACGCGCTCATGCAGGAGCTCGGCTATGACCGCTACGGCGCCCAGGGCGGCGATTGGGGCGCCTCCATCACCAACGCGCTCGCGCGGTCCGGCCGCGTTGCCGGGGTGCACGTCAACTTCGCGCCCGTGCGGATGGACGTCGGCGATCCGACGCCCGCGGAGAGCCGGGCGCTGGCCGATCTGCAGGAGTTCCGGCGGAGCGGCAGCGGCTACTCCGCCCAGCAGGGCACCCGGCCGCAGACGCTCGGCTACGGCCTCACCGACTCGCCCGCCGGCCAGGCCGCCTGGATCGTCGAGAAGTTCTGGGCCTGGACCGACCACAAGGGGCACCCGGAGGACGCCGTCGACCGGCAGCGCATCCTGGACGACATCTCCGTCTACTGGTTCACCGCGACCGCGGCCTCCTCGGCCCGGATGTACTGGGAGAACAACGACCGCGACCTCTCCACTGTGGACGTTCCGGCGGGCGTTTCGGTGTTCCCCAAGGAGATCGTCCGGCCGTCGCGGCGGCAGGCCGAGCAGCGCTACACCGATCTGCGGTGGTTCGAGGAACTGCCCGTCGGCGGGCACTTCGCCGCGATGGAGCAGCCCGGCCTGTTCGTCGACCAGGTGCGCGGCTTCTTCCGGCTGGTGCGTTAGGCGAGCCGGCCGCTCACCCGGATGGTCGACGCCGAAGCGTGACGAGTCCGCCTGGCGGGAAACCCCGGGTGGTGGATTGGGTGGCCCCGCCGCGCGGGGTAGCTTGCGGATGGGTGAACTTAGGCTGCCCTCTGTTGCATATATGCGCATCCGACTATATGTTTGGCCCGACGGCAAACCGGGAACGGAGGCGGAATGGGTCAGGGACACGGCCACGGGCACGCGGTCGCGCCGGCGAGCGCGTCGGGACGTCACGTGCGGGGGCTGGCCATCGCCCTGGGCATCGGCGCCGGGTTCATGGTGCTCGAGTTCGCCGTCAGCCTGGCGACCGGCTCGCTGGCCCTGATGTCGGACGCCGCCCACATGTTCACCGACGTCCTCGGCGTGGCGATGGCACTGGCCGCAATCATGCTGGCGCGACGCAGCGGCCCGACGGTCGGCCGCACGTTCGGCCTCTACCGCGCGGAGGTGCTGGCCGCGCTGGCCAACGCGCTGCTGCTGTTCGGCGTCGCGGGCTACGTCCTGATCGAGGCGATCGGCCGCATCGGCGACCCGCCGGCGGTCCCGGGCCTCCCGGTCCTGTTGGCCGCGGCGGCCGGCCTGGTGGCCAACCTGGTGTCGTTCGCGGTGCTGCGCGCAGGCGCGAAGGAGAGCCTCAACGTCCGCGGCGCGTACCTCGAGGTCCTGGCCGACCTGATCGGCTCGGTCGGCGTCCTGGTCAGCGGCGCGGTGACGCTGCTGACGGGCTGGCGATACGCCGACCCGATCATCGGTGTCGCGATCGGGCTGTGGGTGCTGCCCCGCACGTGGACGCTGGCCCGCCGCGCGCTGCGCATCCTCTTCCAGCACGCGCCCCAGGGTGTCGACGTCGGAGCGATCAATGCGGAGCTCTCGGCGCTGCCGGGCGTGGCGGACGTGCACGACCTGCACGTCTGGACGCTGACCTCGGGCATGGAGGTGGCTTCGGCGCACCTCACGCTGGCGCCCCCGGCGAAGCAGTCGGACGTGCTGACGGAAGCGCAGGACCTACTCTCTTCGCGGTACGCGATCCAGCACGCGACCCTGCAGGTGGAGGCGCCGTCGTGTGCCCGCCGCTGCCAGGAACTCAGCTGGTAGCTAAGCGGGCAGCGGCTGGGCTCCCCGCCCCGAAAGCATCAGCTTGATCTGGTCCATCTCCGCGCCCTGCGACGCCAGGATGCTGTTCACCAGCGCCTTCAACGCCGGCAGCGTGGAATGCGCGGCCGCGTACTGGGCCATCGACGTCCCGCCCTGGTGGTGGCGCAACATCAGCTGCAGGAAGAAGACGTCGAACGCGCGGCCCGACAGCGAGCGCAGCTTGGAAAGCTCCTGGTCGGTCGCCATGCCCGGCATCAGCGGCCCACCCGCCGGGTTGATCGAGGACGGGGCCATCGACATGCCGTCGTGGCCCGGCATCGGTTCGGTCATCCACTGCATCGGGGCGCCGATCGGCTGCTCGGGCTGGTCCCACAGCATGAGCCAGCCCTTCATCCGGCCGACCTGCTCGAGCTGCGTCCGCTCGATGTCGAACGACAGCTGCTTGATCTCCGGGTCGGTCGTGCGGTCGCGGGCGATGCCCGCCATCGTCACCGCCTGGAGGTGGTGCGTCGACATGTCCTGGGCGAAGCCGACCTCGACCGACCCGGCGGCCGGCACCGCGGCCGCCGGGTCGTCGTCGATGGCGCGGGTCAGGAACATCCCCGCCGTCGCGCCGATCAGCAGGACCGCCAGCAGTGTCCCGCCGATGATCACCCAGCGTGACCAGGTCGGCTGCTCGGTGTCGAGGTCGGCTTCGGTCATCACTTCGTCGGTGTCGGGGAAGCGGGGGCGGACGCGGGAGCGGACGAGGCCGGCATGCCGTTCTCACCCTGGGCGGCGGTGCTGCCCTTGTAGTCCATCGGCTTCGCGTCCGGGCCCGGCTTCGACGCGTCGAACGGCGGCGGGTTGTCCGGGTCGAACTGGCCCGGGACCGCGTCGCAGGACGCGCCCACCTCGGGGTACACGCCGTTCGGGTTGCTGCGCAGCGCCGCGATGAACTCGTCGATCCGCGGGTCGTTGGCGTCGTCCAGCTTCAGCTGGTGGCCCCACGACTGCAGCGAGATCGGCTTGTCCAGGCCCGGGTACGGCGACATCATCGTGTACGGCTTGCCCTTGGCGCGGACGCTCAGCAGGTTGAGCGCGTCACCCGAGATCTGCTGCGGGTTGTAGGCGATCCAGACGGCGCCGTGCTCCAGCGCGTGCACCATGTTCTCGGTGCGGACGGCGGTCGGGTACACGGTGCCGGTGCAGGTGGCCCAGGTCTGGTCGTGCGGGCCGCCGAACGGCGGGGTCTTGTCGTAGGCGACGCGCTCGGTCGGGAGCACGTGGACGCTGCCGGTGTAGGTCGCGGTCACCACGCCCGGGATGCGCTTCGAGGGATCGGGGTCCTGGGCGGACGGCGCGAACGAAGCGGCGGCGGCCTCGCGGTCGGCCTGCTCACGCTTCGGCGCGGACTGCACCATGTAGTAGATGATCACCGAGGCGGCCAGCGCCACGACGGCGACCACGGCGACGATCGTGCCCCACGGCGTCCCCTTCTTGCTCACCACGGAACCGCGGGCCGCCTTCACCGCCGACCCCTTTTTCCGAGTTGTCCCGTTCGCCATGGCTCCCGCGTTCTCCCTCTGGTGGCTGCGGACGGATTCCCGCCCGGGCCAGTGTAGAGACCACGCGTCTGATCACCGTTAACGCCTCACGAACCCACTCACCGTGACATCCCCGAGACCGATGAAAGCCCCCGACCAGGGCACACCTAGAATTCGGCAAGTGACTCCCGCCGCTCTCGCCGACCTGGTCCGCAGCTCCGCCGTGCAGGTGCTCGCCGCACGCGGCATCGACGACACCGTGCTGCCGGAGCAGGTGACCATCGAACGCCCGCGCAACCCCGAACACGGCGATTACGCGACGAACCTCGCCCTCCAGGTGGCCAAGAAAGCCGGCCTCAAGCCGCGCGACTTCGCCGAAGCGCTCGCCGAGGCGGTCTCGGCGGACGACGGCGTGGCCTCGGCCGAGGTCGCCGGCCCCGGTTTCCTCAACTTCCGGCTCGCCGCCGCCGCTCAGGGCGACATCGTGCGCCAGGTGCTCGACGCCGGCGCCGCGTACGGCCGCGGCGACGCGCTGGCCGGCACGAAGATCAACCTCGAGTTCGTCTCCGCGAACCCGACCGGCCCGATCCACCTGGGCGGCACGCGCTGGGCCGCGGTCGGCGACGCGCTGGGCCGCGTGCTGGGCGCGCAGGGCGGCGACGTCACCCGCGAGTACTACTTCAACGACGCCGGCGCCCAGATCGACCGGTTCGTCCGGTCGCTGATCGCCGCCGCGAAGGGCGAGCCCGCGCCGGAGGACGGCTACGCGGGCGGCTACATCAACGACATCGCCGCCGAGGTCATCAAGGCCGAGCCGAGCGCGCTGTCGCTGCCGGAGGAGCAGCGCCACGAGACGTTCCGCCGGATCGGCATCGAGCTGATGTTCGGCGAGATCAAGTCCAGCCTGCACGAGTTCGGCACCGACTTCGACGTCTACTTCCACGAGGACTCGCTGCACAAGTCCGGCGCGGTCGACGCCGCCGTCCAGGAGCTCAAGGACTCCGGCAACCTCTACTTCGAAGACGGCGCCTGGTGGCTGAAGTCCAAGGAGTACGGCGACGACAAGGACCGCGTCGTCATCAAGCAGGACGGCAACCCGGCCTACATCGCCGGCGACCTGGCCTACTTCAAGGACAAGCGCAACCGCGGCTTCGACCTGTGCATCTACATGCTCGGCGCGGACCACCACGGCTACATCGCCCGCCTCAAGGCCGCGGCCGCCGCGTTCGGCGACGACCCGGCGACGGTCGAGGTGCTGATCGGCCAGATGGTCAACCTGGTCAGCGACGGCAAGCCGGTCCGGATGTCCAAGCGCGCCGGCACCGTGATCACCATGGAGGACCTCGTCGAGGCCGTCGGCGTCGACCCGGCCCGCTACGAGCTGATCCGCTACTCGGTGGACTCCACTTTGGACGTCGACCTGGACCTGCTGCGCAAGCACTCCAACGACAACCCGGTCTACTACGTCCAGTACGCCCACGCGCGGCTGGCGTCCCTGCAGCGCAACGCGGCCGACCTCGGCATCAAGTCCACTTCGGACGTCGACTTCGGACTCCTGACGCTGCCCGCCGAGGGCGACCTGATCCGCACCATCGGCGAATTCCCGGAAACCGTGCGCCGCGCCGCCGAAATGCGGGAGCCGCACCGGATCGCGCGCTACCTCGAAGAACTCGCGGGCGCCTACCACAAGTTCTACACCGTGGGCCGCGTGCTGCCCATGGGCGACGAAGAGGCGACCCCTCTGACGCACGCCCGGCTCGCGCTGTGCGAAGCCGCCCGCCAGGTCCTGGCGAACGGCCTCGCCCTCCTCGGTGTCTCCGCTCCGGAACGGATGTAAGAAAAATGGCGCACCCCGCGGGCCCCAGGCACGCCGACGTCTACCCCCACGCCGACACCTCCGGGCTTCAGCCGTCCGGGGTCGAGGAGCTCGACAAGCTGCCCGCGAAAGTGTGGCCGCGCAACACCTTCCGCGCCGCCGACGGCGTCGTCCGGATCGCCGGCGTCGACGTCCGCGAGCTCGCCGAGCAGCACGGCACGCCGCTGTTCGTCGTCGACGAAGCCGACTTCAAGTCCCGCTGCGCGGACTACGCCGAGGCGTTCGACGACCCGTCGCTCGTGCACTACGCGTCCAAGGCCTTCCTCTCCATCGAGATCGCCCGCTGGGTGGCCGAGCAGGGGCTGAGCCTGGACGTCTGCAGCGGCGGCGAGCTCGCCGTGGCGCAGCGCGCGGACTTCCCGGCCGAGCGGATCACCTTCCACGGCAACAACAAGTCGCCCGCCGAGCTCGAAGCCGCGGTCGTCGCCGGGGTCGGCACGGTCGTGCTCGACTCCTACTTCGAGATCGCCCGGCTGGCCGACATCGCCGCCCGCCACGACGTCGTGCAGCCGGTGCTGATCCGGGTCACCGTCGGCGTCGAGGCGCACACCCACGAGTTCATCGCGACCGCCCACGAGGACCAGAAGTTCGGGTTCTCCCTGGCCGGCGGGGACGCCGCCGAGGCGGTCCGCCGGGTGCTCAACGCGCGCTCGCTCAAGCTCGTCGGCCTGCACAGCCACATCGGCTCGCAGATCTTCGACGCCGACGGCTTCGAGGTCGCCGCCCGCCGCGTCGTCGGGCTGCTCGCCGACCTGGCCAAGGAGCACGGTCCGGAGCTGCTGGACCAGCTGAGCCTGGTCGACCTCGGCGGCGGCTTCGGCATCGCCTACACCGAGAAGGACAACCCGCCGCCACCCGCGCAGATGATCACGCAGATCCGCGAGATCGTCCGCAAGGAGTGCGCGTACGCGGGCCTGCCGGTGCCGCGGATCGCCGGCGAGCCGGGCCGCGCGATCGCCGGTCCCGGCACGATCACGCTCTACGAGGTCGGCACCATCAAGGACGTCTCGCTCGGCGACGAGTCGGCGCGGCGGTACGTCAGCGTCGACGGCGGGATGAGCGACAACATCCGGACCGCGCTCTACGACGCCGTGTACGACGTCCGGGTCGTTTCCCGCTCCGCGGGCGACAACGAACAGCCGGTGCAGGCCGTGCTGTCCCGGGTCGTGGGAAAACACTGTGAATCCGGCGACATCGTCGTACGAGACTGCTGGCTGCCCGACACGCTGGCTCCCGGCGACCTGCTGGCGGTCGCGGCGACCGGCGCGTACTGCTACTCGATGGCGAGCACGTACAACCGGATGCCCCGCCCGGCCGTGGTCGCCGTGCGCAACGGCAGCTCCCGGCTGCTGCTGCGGCGGGAGACGACCGACGACATGCTGCGCCTGGAGGTCTGAAACACCGTGTCTGCCCCGGAACGACGTCCGATCAGGGTCGCGCTGCTCGGCTGCGGGACCGTCGGCGGCGAGGTCGCCCGGCTGCTCACCGAGCAGGCCGGCGAACTGGCCGCCCGCGCCGGCGCGCCGGTCGAGCTGGCCGGCATCGCCGTCCGCCGCCCGGACAAGCACCCCGAGCTGCCGCCGGAGCTGCTGACCGCCGACGTCGAGCAGCTCGTCACCAGCGAAGACGTCGACGTCGTGGTCGAGCTGGTCGGCGGCATCGAGCCGGTCCGCGGCTGGCTGCTCGCCGCGCTGAAGGCGGGCAAGTCCGTCGTCACGGCGAACAAGGCGCTGCTGGCCGAGCACTCCGCCGACCTGTTCGAGGCGGCCGACGCCGCGGGCGCCGACCTGTACTTCGAGGCCGCGGTGGCCGGGGCGATCCCGCTGCTGCGCCCGCTGCGCGAGTCCCTCGCCGGCGACCGGATCACCCGCGTGATGGGGATCGTCAACGGCACCACGAACTACATCCTGTCGGCGATGGACTCGACCGGCGCCGGCTACGCCGAGACGCTCGACGAGGCCAGCCGGCTCGGATACGCCGAGGCCGACCCGACCGCCGACGTCGACGGCTACGACGCCGCGTCGAAGGCCGCGATCCTGGCCTCCCTCGCCTTCCACACGCGCGTGACGGCGTCGGACGTGCACCGCGAGGGCATCGCCGACGTCACCGCCGCCGACCTCGCCGCGGCCCGGATGCTGGGCCGCACGGTGAAGCTGCTGGCCATCTGCGAGCGGGTTACCGACGACGACGGCGTCGAGTCGGTGTCCGCCCGCGTGCACCCGGTGATGATCCCGCGCAGCCACCAGCTGGCCGGCGTCGGCGGCGCGTTCAACGCCGTCTACGTCGAGGCCGACGCCGCCGGCGAGCTGATGTTCTACGGCCAGGGCGCGGGCGGCGCGCCGACCGCGAGCGCGGTGCTCGGGGACCTCGTCGCGGTGGCCCGCAACCGGGTCGTGGGCGGCCGCGGGCCGCGGGAATCCGCGCACGCGGCCCTGCCGGTGCGGCCGATGGGCCAGACGCCGACCCGGTACCACGTGAGCCTGTCCGTGGCCGACCGCGCCGGGGTGCTCGCCCAGGTGGCGCAGGCGTTCGCCGACCACGGCGTGAGCATCGCGGCGGTGCGGCAGAGCGACGTCGGCGACCGCGCGAGCCTGGTCGTGGTGACGCACCAGGCCCCCGACGCCGCGTTGCAGTCCACTGTGGACGAGATCGGGCGGCTCGACGTCGTCCACGAAGTTGTCAGCGTGATGCGCGTGGAAGGCGAAGACCAGTGATCAGGCACCCCTGGCCCGGGCTCATCGAGGCGTACCGGGACCGCGTCCCGGTCCCGGACGGCGCGCGGGTCGTCACGCTCGGGGAGGGCAACACGCCGCTGCTGCCCGCCCACCACCTGTCCGAGCTGACCGGCTGCGAGGTGTACCTCAAGGTCGAGGGCGCGAACCCGACCGGCTCGTTCAAGGACCGCGGGATGACCGTGGCCATCACGCACGCGCTCGCCAGCGGCCTCAAGGCGGTGATCTGCGCGTCGACCGGCAACACGTCCGCCTCGGCCGCCGCCTACGCCGCCCGCGCCGGGCTCACCTGCGCGGTGCTGGTGCCCCAGGGCAAGATCGCGATGGGCAAGCTCGCCCAGGCCGTGCTGCACGGCGCCCGGATCCTGCAGGTCGACGGCAACTTCGACGACTGCCTCGAACTGGCCCGCAAGACCGCGGCCGACTACCCGGTCACGCTGGTCAACTCGGTCAACCCGGTGCGCATCGCCGGCCAGAAGACCGCCGCGTTCGAGATCTGCGACGTACTCGGCACCGCGCCGGACATCCACTGCCTGCCGGTCGGCAACGCCGGCAACATCACCGCCTACTGGGCGGGGTACGCCGAGTACGCGGCCGACGGTGTGGTGAAGAACACGCCGCGGATGTTCGGCTTCCAGGCGGCCGGCGCGGCACCGCTGGTGCACGGCGAGCCGGTGCGCGACCCGGACACGATCGCGACCGCGATCCGGATCGGCAGCCCGGCGTCCTGGACCGCCGCGGTGAAGGCGAAGGACGAGTCCGACGGGCTCTTCGAAGCCGTCACCGACGAGAAGATCCTCGAGGCCTACCGGCTGCTGGCCGGCCGCGAAGGCGTCTTCGTCGAACCGGCGTCGGCCACCAGCGTGGCGGGCCTGCTGGCCACGGCCGCCGACGGCCGCCTGCCGCGCGGTTCGCGGGTCGTCTGCACGGTCACCGGGCACGGCCTGAAGGACCCCCAGACGGCGCTGGCGGGCAACGTCGAGGTCGAGCCCCTCGCCGTGGACCCCTCGGCGGTCGCGGCGGCCCTGGACCTCCGGTGACCCCCGGCTCGCAAGCGCCCCAATGTGGCGTTCGGTGCGTTGGACGCACCGAACG